>CANHJY010000072.1 GCA_947461185.1 Flavobacteriales bacterium | reverse complement strand
GAATTACCAAATTACATTAGCCACGCACCACTTAATTGATGCAGAGGAGAAAATTAAAATTGCAATAGGAATTCTTGTTGAAGAAAACAACTTGTACAGTGATTTGACAGGATTGAACCAACAGAAACTCATTCGCATCATTCAACAAGAAGGTATAAAATCAATGCTGAGTAAAAATGTTGACAATGTAAATAAAACTGGAGCATTTCAAAATTATAAGCAACTCGTTGCGCGCATATGTGATTGGATCAAAACGGTAAGACCTGACTTTGAACAACCGAATATGTTAGTAACTACAATCATAGAAGCGGCGCACATTCAACATTTTTTTGCTGAACACCTACCCAGTCTGACGAATGCTGAAAAAGGAAGTAAAAACGTAGAAAACTTTCTTATCAAATTACTTAATGATCAGCTTTTCAATACTTTAAACATTAAAAAATCATGATAAAAACACCTTGGAAACGTCTCTCAGAACTTTTAAAACTGGAACGTCGCGAAGTCTCACAACTATACATATATGCTATATTCAGTGGAATCCTCGGTCTCAGCTTACCTTTAGGAATTCAAGCGGTAATTCATTTTATTCAGGCCGGTCAAATTAGCACATCCTGGTTTATATTGATACTGTTTGTTATTGGTGGCGTAATTCTTTCAGGGACGCTACAAATAATGCAGTTAAGAATAACGGAAAATCTTCAGCAACGCATCTTTGCGCGTTATTCTTTCGATTTAGCATATAGGTTTCCACGATTTAAAAGAAGTTTAGTCAACGATAAAGAACCATCTGAGTTAATGAACCGCTTTTTTGATGTAATGAGTTTGCAAAAAGGTCTAGCGAAAGTATTGCTTGATTTCACTTCTTCTTCGCTTCAAATTACTTTTAGTCTAATAGTTTTATCTTTCTATCATCCTTTTTATATTGCCTTCTCCTTGCTGTTGGTTTTTACCTTATATCTCGTTTTTCGGCCAATGATAAGAGCGGGATTCAAAACAAGTATGGAAGAATCTGGATATAAATATCGCACTGCATACTGGCTTCAAGAGGTAGCAAGAGCTGACTGGAGTTTTCGTTTGACACCAAAGGGTAACTTGCCTCTTAAACGACTTGACGCGCATGCACAAGGTTATTTAAATGCTAGAGAGGAACACTTTAAAATTCTTTGGAAGCAGTATTTCTGGATGGTTTCATTGAAAGCAGTAATCGTCGCTGCACTGCTTGGACTTGGGGGGTATTTGGTAATTGATCAACAAATGAATTTAGGTCAATTCGTAGCGGCGGAGGTTCTTATTCTTCTTCTACTCAACTCGGTGGAAAAACTGATTCAGTTGTTAGAATCTTTGTATGATGTATTTACCTCTTTAGAAAAACTCGGTCAGGTAATCGATATTCCTTTAGCATTTGAGCAAGCTGATCCTTCTGAAAACATGGACAATAGAAATATATTTCCCGTTGAACTTTCCAACAAAGATGAAAACGATCTAACGATTTTAAAAGTTGAAGAGGGTGACAAAATTATCTTAAGAGGGGTAGACAGCATACAAACAACAAGTATTTTGAGGCAACTCATAGATACTTCTATTGATTCAAATAATATACTTCTTTGGAATAAAACTGTTCCAGATGCTCAAAAAATTGCAACCACATTTGATTTTACCGGTTGGTTTGAAAAAGGATCTCAACTTGTCCGCGGAACATTAATGGAGAATATAATCATGGGAAGAGATTATATTAATGAAGAACAATTGAAATTAGCTGTTGCAACGACAGGTTTAATTGAATTTATAGAAAAAGAAAGATACGGTTATAATTTTGAGATATTTCAACAGTTTGGTCAATTTACTGAAGAAATAAAAGAAAAAATTCTTATCACAAGAGCACTAATTCATCAACCTAAATTTCTATTACTTTCTTTTGATCAATTATCAATGGAAACAGATGAACTTTCTGATATTTTGTCGAAAATTGAAGAAAATTACCCAGACACAACTATTGTATGTGCATCTGAACATATTTCGTTACCCAATTGGAAAATTAAAACTATTTAATCATGTATCGTTTTCAAAATTATAAATCGATTCAAACTTTAGAGGAACGAAAAACTCCTAATCGTCTTGCTAGAATATTAATTTCCTCAGCAGTCATCTTAATCATTGTTCTTCTTCTTCCATGGACACAATCTATAAGCTCGGATGGAAAAGTAACTGCTTATAATCCTGCAAATCGCCCACAAACGATTAATGCAATTATTGGAGGAAAAATTGAAAAATGGTACGTTCAAGAAGGTCAATTCGTGAAGAAAGGCGACACGCTTGTGTATATTTCAGAGATTAAACCTGAATACATGGACACTTTGCTTATTGAGCGTTCAGAATCTCAAATCAAGTCAAAAGAAAGCAGCGCCTCTTCATATATGGAGAAGGTTCAGGCCTTAGATAATCAGATTGATGCAATGATAGATAATCGTGCAGTTAAATTGATTCAATCAAAAAATAAAATTAAACAAGGAAAATATAAGGTAACCACTGACAGTATGGATCTCGTGGCTTCCATAAACAAACTAGATATAGCTCGAAAACAATACAAACGAACAGAAGGATTGTATGATAAAAAGTTAAAATCAAAAACTGATTTAGAAAATAGTCTCGTTAAAGTCCAACAACTTGAAGCAGAATATATCAGTTATGAAAACAAACTTAAGGGTTCAAAAAATGAACTAGAAAATTTAATTTCTGAACTTGAATCTATTGATGCAGATTATCGGGATAAAATTGCAAAAAGTGAATCAGAAAAATCAACAGCTTTGAGTAGTCTTTATGATACCGAAGCCCAAGTAACCAAAATGCAAAACGAAGTTACCAATTACAGCATAAGATCAGGATATTATTATATAACGGCACCACAAGATGGATTTATTTCTAAAGCACTTCTGAGTGGAATTGGTGAAATAATAAAGGAAGGAAGTCCGTTGTTAAGTATAGTTCCAGCAGAATCAGATATGGCTGTGGAAATGTTCATATCGCCGGTTGATTTACCATTGATTCATGTTGGAAACAAAATTAGGTTGCAATTTGACGGTTGGCCGGCTATTGTTTTTTCAGGTTGGCCAAAGTTGAGTTATGGAATGTATACTGGTATTGTATCAGCAGTAGACAACTACATCAGTGAAAATGGAAAATATAGAATTTTAATTGAACCTGACCCAGAAGATCATGAATGGCCAAAGGGATTAAGAATGGGTGTTGCGACGCGTGGAATTGCCCTACTTAATGATGTGCCTTTGTGGTATGAGTTATGGCGTAAAATCAATGGCTTCCCGCCAAATTACTATGAAAATCCAGCCGAAAAATCAAAAGATAAAACTGAAAAATCAAATAAAGTCAAATGAAAAACATCGGTCTGATAATGCTCCTATTTTGGTCTCAATTGGGCAGATCCCAAGATACCTTATACCAACTTGATCTTGAATCATTTGTTGTTCAGGTCAAGGAAAATCATCCGCTATCATTCATTGCAAATAACTATATTTTACAGGCCGATCTATTTATAGTCAATAGCAAAGGTGCATTTGATCCTCAAGCGCTCGCTCAAATTAATCAGAAATATTTTGATGGTAAAACATATTATAGTACCATTTCTACAGGAGTAAAAATACCTACGCGTTTTGGTGTGCAATTCAAAGGAATGGTAGATTGGAATAGAGGAGATTATTTATCACCTGAAGATATAACGCCTATTAATGGACTCGGACTTTTAGGTGTGGAGTTACAATTGGGAAGAGGATTGTTAACTGATGAACAAAGAACGCAATTGAAACGTGCGGAAAACGCACTACTATTATCAGAAGTAGAACGGAACATAGCACTTAACGATTTGCTTTATGATGCAGGAGTCGATTTTGTTGCATGGCAAGAAAGCTACAATCAAATGCTTCTCGCCCAAAATATGGCTACATTTGCAAAAAATCGCTTCGAGCAAATAAAAGAAAATGTATTCGCTGAAGATCGACCTGCAATTGATACTGTTGAAGCCCTTGCAATATATACGCAGCGGCTTTTCGAATTGAATCAAAAGACGCTTTTAGAACAAAACTCAAGATTAAAAGTTGAAAGTTATCTTTGGGATCAAGGCCTTGTTCCTTTATTTTTTGATAGTTTGGTAAACCCTACTGTTTTAAAAATAAAAGAAATCACCATATCTCGGGCAGCAGCGCTCGATGAAACCCCTTTTTTGCAAGCCTACGATTTCAAGCTCAACGACCTTAACTACGAGCGAAAGTTGAAGATAGAAATGTTGAAACCTCAACTTTCCTTAAATTACAATTTTCTGCAAGACGGTGAAAATCCTATCAATTCATTGAGCATCAACAACTACAAGTGGGGAGGCACTTTCTACATGCCTATATTCTTAAGAAAAGAACGCTCATCTCTTGAAATGACAAAACTAAAAATAGAAAACACCAAATATGAGCAAAGCCTTAAACAGCGGGAGCTTGACATCAAACAACAACAACTTTTTAACGAATGGTCTGCACATATTTTACAATCAGAACAGCTCGAAACAATTGCTGAAAGTTATAAGCAATTGGTAGAAGGAGAACAATCATTATTCGAAATAGGTGAAAGCACAGTATTCCTAATTAACATGCGAGAAATCAATTATATCAATGCGCAAATGAAACTATTGGAAACGCAAGCGAAAACAATAAAATCTTATTTATCTGTGCGTTACCTACAAGGCGGATTCACACGTTAAAATCTGAAAAATTGGTGACTTTTTGTTGAAGCAGTTGATCAAAAACAACAATCGCAACCATTGATTCCACAACTGGAACAGCTCTTGGCACGACACAAGGATCATGTCTTCCTTCAATTTGATTCGATATAAGTTCACCTTGATCACTCAATATTTCTTGCTCTTTCTTAATCGAAGAAACCGGTTTGAATGCAACTTTTAACTCAATAGGCATCCCATTGGAAATACCTCCTTGAATCCCACCTGAATTATTTGAACGCGTTGTTCCATCAGAATTAAAGAGATCATTCTGCTGTGAACCTAACATTTTTGCACCTTCAAAACCACTTCCAAACTCAAGACCTTTAACCGCATTTATTGAAAAAATTGCTTTTGCCAATTCCGCATTCAATTTCTCAAAAACAGGTTCACCTAAACCAGCAGGAACGCCATTTACTTTGCTGAAAACAATTCCTCCAACGGTATCGCCTTGTTCCTTTATAGTTTGAATGAATTCAATCATTTTATTCGCATCGTCAGTATTTGGGCATCTGACAGGTGTTGATTCTATTTCTTCAACCGTAAAGTCTCGCCATTCCGACAAAGCTATATTTCCGATTTGACATACAAAAGTCGAAAAAGTAATTCCAAAATGCTTTAAATACTGTTTAGCAATTGCTCCAGCAACAACTCTGCATGCTGTTTCTCTAGCACTTGAGCGCCCACCACCCCTAGGGTCCCTAATTCCATATTTTTTAAAATAGGTAAAATCCGCATGTGATGGCCTGAAATTGCTCTGCAGCTTATTATAATCTTGAGATTTTTGATTTACATTTTCAATAATAAAACCAAGTGGCGCACCCGTTGTTTTACCATCATACAAGCCAGAAAGAATTTTTAATGTATCAGGTTCCTTACGTTGAGTAACGATTTCGGATTGACCTGGAGCACGTCGATCGAGTTCCAATTGTATTTGATCCAAGTTGATTTCAAAATTGGAGGGTAAGCCTTCAATTATTCCTCCAATAGCTTCACCGTGAGATTCTCCGAATGTTGTTAGCCGAAAAAGTTTACCAATAGATGAACCCGCCATAAGTGCAAAGGTAATTGATTTCTATTAAAGCCTATAAATTGAAAAGTTAATCATCCGCCATTTTTCTCCAAATCTCGTAACGATTAAAAATCTTATCCACATAATTACAAGTATGCCATCCTCTTGCTGCCCCATTCCTTACAACTCGATCTGCAAAATATTTACGTTTGGAAAGGTTTTTAAACATGACTTTCACGTTACCGTCCCAAATTTGAGGATTCTTCTTGTATTTCTTTGCAAGTCTTTGCGCATCTTCCACATGAGATTGACCGGAGTTGTAACTTGCTAAAACAAATTTGTAACGTTGTAAAGAATCAGGTATCGATGAAAATTCCCGTATAGTATTCGATAATAGTTTCGCTGCTGCTTCAATTTGTTTATCTGCACTTGAACCTGAATTTATTCCATACTTTCGACCTGTTGCAGGCATAAATTGCATCAACCCAAATGCTCCTCCAAGTCCTCGGGCTTTGGGATTGAATCTAGACTCTTGAAATGAAATCGAAGCTAAAATTCGCCAGTCTATTCCGTATTTTTTACCGTATTTTTTAAATAAATCGTCGTAATCGGACAACCTCCCTCCTATTACCGTTGCAATCAATTCATCAGGATCTGAGGCGATGTACTTTAAATCAAAATACTTGCTTTTGATGTAACTAAACTTCTCACCCTTCATGAATTCGTAAAGCCATTCATTCATTGCCGCAAGCAATAAAGCGCTTTCTTTCCTTACCCCAAAAACGATATTTTGCTTAATGGAAACATGCACAGAAACATCAATATTATCGTAAAACCGTTGGTTGAGCAGGGCCAAATTCTGCTCGGATATCGTATAATCGATTTCACCATCAGCGACCATTTCAATGAGTTCTTCTGTTCCAATATCTCCATCCTGTGGTATGATTTTAATAGAATCTCCTATTTCTTCCTGAAGATGTATTAACCTTTGGAAATAACTTGAATTCTTCCAAACGTGTATTTTTTTGTCGGCCAATTGAATAGGATCTGTTATCAACGCTGTCACCTTTTTCTCAGCGCTTAACGTTGACCAGTTGTCAGGCCTTCTTTGAACCAATACTTGTGGTGACTTAGAAAAAGGCGTTGAAAAACTCATCATCTTGCTTCGATCGCGTGTTAAAGCATAATTACAGGCAATGACATCCACTGCACCAGTATTTAAATAGCTCAGCAAACTGTCTTTGTTGTCCAACAATTGAACATCAAGTTCTACGCCCAAATGCTTTGCAAATTCAGACATGAGCTCATATTCGAACCCCATCTCTTTACCCTTGTAATTAAAATAAGAAAGTATGCTATTTTCGAATAGAACAGTAAGTTTCTTTTTCTTTAAAACATAGGGCAAATCAAGGGTGTCTTTCGTATTGATTTGATCAACACCTAACGTTTCAGTATTTGAACAAGACACTTGCAGTAGGAGCACAAACAGCAAGGCGATAATAAAGAAATAGTAGTTAACAATCTTCATTCACATGAATATACGAGCTTGAAAATACAACAAAAATTAGAAATAGGTATAATAAATCAATTCTCCTCTTGATTGAAATCAGAAAAATAGTTAACCGCATCTTGCATAAATAGGTTAAAAATTCCATTCACTTTGCTCTCATGCATTTTATAAAAGTCAGGTAATAATGTCAATTTGTTATCAAATGAAATTTTTCTAGAAACGCCTTCACTCATTTTAATTAAACCAAATTCTTGGTGGTAAACATTCATCCATCGGTACTTTTTTAAATTTTCGATAAAACTTTTAAATGCGATTGGATATTGATCAAACAGTTGGGGTTGATACGCGTAAAAATCCTCCAAAAAAGACTGATATTCTAATTGAGAATACATTCGCCAATTTTTGGCTAAAAGATGATCAAAAAGAAGATCGATAGCGATACCCGATACTTTAGGCATCCACTCATACATTACTTTCTTCAATTTTTTGACTTCATCATGGTTATCAATATAAAAATCAATTGTTCGATGGAGTTTTATTCCTTTCTGAATCAAAAGCGGATAGGCGCTTAAATCGCTACCTTTAACATAATCCCCAAAAAGGTTGGCATACATCAATTCTTTGTCCGATCCAGAGAAAAAGAGATGTCCTAGATAATTCATCTAAAAAAAAATCCCACCTGAGTGGGATTCGAAATGATTAATACTCATCTTCATTGAAGAGAAAATCTTCTCTTGACGGATAATCCGGCCAAATTTCTTCGATACTTTCGTATATATCACCTTCATCCTCCAAATCTTGTAAGTTTTCCACTACTTCCAAAGGAGCTCCAGCTCGAATTGCATAATCTATCAACTCATCTTTTGCCGCCGGCCACGGTGCATCCTCTAGATATGATGCTAATTCTAAAGTCCAATACATCTTTTCCTTATTTAGATATGGTTAATT
>CANHJY010000071.1 GCA_947461185.1 Flavobacteriales bacterium | reverse complement strand
TTAAAATCAAGCGATCAGATAAGTTTTTATCAAAACTATTTAGGTTATAATCTCCAAAAATATGCATTAAAGAAAAACCATTATTTTGGAGTAATGATTCAAAATCTTCCTTCTTTAGGGCCTGCACTTTTTCTTGATAAGAAAAGTTATGTTCGCCATCTTTAAAATTGATTTCTTTAATAATATGTGTTCCCGTATATTTTCTGTGCAATCCGAATTGAATTCCGGAAACAACTTTTGTTTCCTCAATAATCATACGATCCAAAACCCGATGAACATTCATAAAGTCAATGACCAATATTCCCTTGGATTTTAACATTTGAAATACAGCTTGAATAACCTTGACATTGTCGGAAGTGTCTTCAAAATATCCGAAACTCGTAAACAAATTGAAAACGGCGTCAAACTGCTTTTGAGGGATGATTTCACGCATGTCTTGAACTTGGAACGTCAAACCATCTTTTTCATTTTTCTTGGCTTCATTTATACTGTTTTCTGAAAGATCAGCTCCTAACACTTCAAATCCGAGTTGATGGAGAATCATAGCATGTCTTCCTTTTCCGCAAGCCAAATCAAGAATTTCAGCTCCATTTTCTAAATGTAAAAAATGTGTCAAATTTTTAATGAAATTTTCAGCTTCCGATTCATTGCGGTTTTGATACAACAAATGATAATATTTCGTGTCGAACCAATCTTTGAACCATGTCTTTTCTTCCATAGCGCAAAAATACAATTTATAGGTATGTTAATGGAATAAATGATGCATTTCAGAAATTGACGACTTTTATTACATTTGTTAAAACTACGTAAATGTCAAATAATCAATTGTATGACTTTTTTCGCAAATTAGACCAAGATGGGGTCATGCTGTCATATAAAGGATTTGTTTCTCCAGAACTCATTTCGTGTATTTTAAAAATTGTAGAAGATAAGCTAAACCATTCAGAAGAAAATCCAAGAACACGAAAAAAGGTATACAACGTATTGGTTGAAAGTTTACAGAATTTATACCACCATGTCGATGAAGATCCAAACGCGAAGGATATGAATCCAGAAGAAAGTCGTTCTGTAGTCGTTGCAATAGTTCAAAGTCATGATGCTTATTATATTCAAACTGGGAATTTTATAACCCGCGATCATTTATCTGCATTATTGCCGAGAATCGACACATTGAATTTAATGGATGACTTGCAATTAAAAACGCTTTACCAGGAGCGCTTGAGTTCAGCTGCAATTTCAGAAAAAGGCACAGCAGGTCTTGGTTTAATTGATATGGTTAGAAAATCTGGAAATAAATTAGAATACTGGGTATCGGAAATCAATCCTGATTGCAGTTTTCTCTGCGTACAAATAAAAATTAGTAAAGAAAAATAAAATGCAAGATTTAATTATTGAAGCTACAATCAAAACCCCCGAAGTTCGATTTATTGCTTCCAATGGGTTATTAACATTAAGAGGAAGATCAATTCCAGAAAATTCAATTGATTTCTTCAAACCGCTGCACGATTGGATTGATGGATATTTTCTAAATCCTCAAGAAAAAACCTGTGTAGAAATAAAGTTGGAGTATTTCAATACTTCTTCCTCAAAAAGTATGTTGGATCTTTTTAAAAAAATGGAGGCATTAAATGGAGTCCAAACCAAAATTGAGATCAATTGGTTTTACGAAGAGGATGATGAGGATATGCTCGAGGCTGGTGAGGATTATCAAGCTATTCTCAATATCCCTGTCAGTATGATTGCTGTCGATGAACTATAATAAATGCTTAAAGTAGGTCTTACAGGAGGAATTGGTTCCGGGAAAAGCACCATTGCTAAAGTTATTGAGGCAATGGGATACCCTGTTTTTTATTCTGATACAGAGGCGAAAAAAATTATTGAAACCAATCATAACGTCAAAATAAAGCTTGTTCAACATTTTGGAGCAGGTATTTGCACTGAAAATAGTATTGATAGGAAAAAGTTGGCTGAAATCGTATTCAATCACGCTGAAAATCTTGAAACGATTAATAACATTATACATCCGGAAGTAAGAAATCATTTCAATAAATGGGCTGAAAAACAGCAAGTAAAAGTCGTATTCAATGAAGCAGCTATTCTATTTGAAACAGGAGCTTACCGGAAATTGGATAAAAATATTGTTGTTATTGCCCCAGAAGTTATTCGATTAGATAGAGTAATGAAACGAGACAACTTATCGAAAGAGGAGGTGCTAAAAAGAATCCATAATCAATGGAGTGATGATCTGAAAACTCCGCTAGCAGATTATATCGTTACAAATGACAATCAGCAACCTATTCTTATTCAACTCGAGAAAATAATTCAAGACTTAACATTGGTTGAGAAGCAGGTCAGTTGATTTCTTCAAAATCATCAAAATCGTCACTGTTGTCTTTATTTTGTTTGCCGAATCTTGATACCTTACTAAATATTGGTTTTCCTGAAATTAGAAAAACAAATCCATTGAGCATTTTAAATAATAAATTGAACAAGAAGAAGAATCCAATTATTTTGAAGATGAAACCGAATATAGGTGTATCCTCAATATTCAATATGCTTTCATGAAACCAAGTAGAAAGTGGATTGTAAGAAAATTGTGGATAGAAAATAAGAAAAACAAAGAACCCAAAACTTAAACCTATCACTGCGAGTTCCCCCTGAAGATTGAAATTGTTTTTGATATTAGGCATTCCAGAACCAAATGCATTTAAAAATACTGCTTGTTGTTGTCGATTTTGCAGTTTACCAATGAAGTAGGTGAGGAGAACCAATCCCGCAACCCCTAAATTATAAAGTTGAATTTGATTGTTTTCGAGGTTATAACAAAAGAGAACGGTTACGTCTACTAAAACGACATACTTGATCGCTCTGAAAAGATATACGCCTAATGGCGTGCGATTGGATCCCATACTTAGAATTCCAAGACCAAGCTCAATCAATGCCCAAATGAATCCGTAAATAGCGAAAAGTACACCAAGACGGAAAATGAAATTTAATAAGTCCATACGGCAAAGTTCTAATTTTTTTTGAAGTAATCATTATATTCTTCCAACAGAATCTTACCACTTTAAATTGACAAAATGACTACTTTTGAAAACACAAATTTTTGACAATGTTAAAAAAATATTTCTTTTTTATTTTCCTGTTTTCAGCTGCCATTACTAAGGCTGAGGAGGGGATGCTTATTCCATCTGTAATTGCTGCATTTGAGTCCGATATGAAAGCAATGGGTATGAAATTGACAGCAGAACAAATTTATAGCGTTAACAATTCAAGTCTCAAGGATGCAATTATTCACTTTGGGGGTGGATGCACTGCGGAGTTAGTTTCTTCTAAAGGATTACTTTTAACCAATCACCATTGTGGTTATTCGCAAATTCAATCGCATTCGTCACTGGAGAACGATTATTTAAAATATGGATTTTGGGCCAAAACTCATGAGGAAGAATTAGCTAACCCTGGCTTAACAGCAACACGAATTGTGCGTATAGAGGATGTTACAGCAGCAACTTTGTTAGGTTCTTGGGAAGTAAATTCAGAAACAGAACGTCAAGCTATTATTCAAGCCAATATTAAAAATTTAGTAAGTAATGCGATTTCAGGTTCACATTACGAAGCTGAGATTAAACCTTTTAATTATGGAAACGACTACTACATGATTGTTAAGGAAGTTTTCAAAGATATCCGTTTGGTTGGTACGCCGCCAAATTCTATTGGTAAATTCGGAGGAGATACAGACAATTGGGTATGGCCAAGACACACTGGCGATTTCAGTGTTTTCAGAATTTATGCCGGATCAAATAACAAACCAGCTGATTATTCAGTATCTAATGTTCCATATACGCCAATTCATTATCTACCTATTTCTTTCAAAGATCGAAACGTAGGCGACTTTACTATGGTTTACGGTTTTCCCGGTGAAACAGAGCAACATGTATCATCCGCATATCTTGATTTTATTATAAATACAGAACGTCCTGCTAGAATAGCCATGCGTGAAAAATCATTGAGCGTTATTGATGCGGCAATGCGCGCTTCTGATGAGGTACGTATTAAATATGCGGCTAAGCAAGCGAGTATTGCCAATGCATACAAAAAATGGATTGGTCAAATTGATGGCTTGAAAAGATTAGATGGTGTTCAAGTGAAATTGGATTGGGAACTTGAATACAAGGCTAAAGCAGCTACAAATGTAGACTGGCAGGACCTATATGGTAAAGTTGTGGATGATTTAAATGCTTTGGTCGAAAAAGATAGCAAATGGGAATACGAAAATGCCTTGGCAATAGAATATTTGAGTGTGGGACCAGAATTATTCAAGTTGGCTCGCGGAATAAATGATTTAGTGACTAATTATGAAGATTATTTGGCAAAAGGAACATTATCCGCTCAACTTGATAAACTTAAAACTGGGGCAGAAGGGTTTTTTAAGAATTATGATGTTAATGTTGACAAACAAATTTTTGAACTTTTAACTCAAGAATATTTTACGAGAAAGAACAATGCTTTACTCAATGAAACATATCCAAATATTCAAGAATTAACGAATCTGATATATAATAAATCGATTTTGACCAATAAGGAAAGGTATCTTGCATTTTTGAATGGTATTAAAAAATCATCTTTAAAAAAGGCCATAAAAGATCCAGCATTGAGTTTATATTCCTTTGTGGTGAATGATTACAGGGACAATGTTTTGACGAATTTCCAAGTTTTTGATGCAACCATGACCGAATTATTAAAATTATATGTTGAAGGAAAGTATGTCATGTTTCCAGATGAAAAACACTGGGCAGATGCAAACAGTACATTGCGAATTACTTATGGAAAATTAGAGGGTTCTGCTCCAACAGACGGAATGATGTACACGGAGCATACCACTTTGGATGGTGTAATTGCTAAATATAACACTGGAAATCCAGATTTTGAATTGTTGCCACGCATGCTGGAATTGCATGCAAACAAGGAATACGGGGATTATGGACAAGATGGCGAATTATGGGTTTGTTTTACTGGTAGCAATCATACAACAGGCGGTAATTCAGGTTCTCCTGTGATTGATGAAAATGGAAATTTGATGGGTCTTAACTTTGACAGAACTTGGGAGAGTACCATGTCAGATTTCATGTTTGATCCAAGTCGTTGCCGAAATATTGTTGTCGATATCCGTTACGTTTTATGGGTTATGGATATATATAGCGGTGCCAAACATCTAGTTGATGAAATGGTACTTGTAAAGGATTAAGTAAATAACTTATATATGAAGTGCTCTTTTTTCTGTAGCATCCAAAGCTGCTTCTTTTAGTGCCTCTGAATAGGTAGGGTGTGGGTGACATATTCTCGCTATATCTTCGGCAGAAGCGCGATATTCCATTGCTACTACGGCTTCCATTATGAGATCTGCTACTCTCGGACCAATCATGTGTACGCCAAGTATTTCATCTGTATTTTGATCTGATAAAACCTTTATTAAACCAGCGGTATCCATACTTGCTCTTGCTCTTCCTAATGCTTTAATCGGAAAAGAACCGACCTTATATGCAATTCCAGCCTTCTGCAATTCTTCTTCTGTCTTGCCAACTGCAGCAACCTCTGGCCATGTATAAACAACACCTGGGATTAAATCGTAATTGATATGTGGTTTTTGACCCGCAATTTGCTCTGCAACATAGACACCTTCTTCTTCAGCTTTGTGCGCAAGCATTGCTCCTCGAACAACATCACCAATAGCGAAGATATGTGGTTGAGCCGTCTGCAAGTGATCGTTTACTTCAACTTGTCCTCGTTGGTTTAAAACTACCCCTGCAGCTTCCAAATTTAATCCTTCTGTAAATGGTTTTCTTCCAACAGAAACAAGACAATAATCTGCCTCAAATGTAACCTCCTCATTTTTCTTGTTAAGCGCCGTCAAAACAACACTTTTTCCTTTATTGACAACCCCTTGAACGCGATGCTCCATAAAAAACTTAAAACCATCCTTCTTCAAAACTTTTGTCAATTCTTTACCAAGACTGCCGTCCATTGTAGGAATAATGTTACTTGCAAATTCAATCACTTGAATTTCTGTACCAAGACGATTGAAAACAGATCCCATTTCTAAGCCTATGACGCCTCCACCGATTACGAGCATTTTTTTTGGGATTTCATTCATGTTGAGCGCTTCAGTGGAGGTGATAATACGCTTTTTATCTGGTTCCATTCCTGGAAAGAAATTGGGTTTAGAACCGGTTGCAATAATAAAGTATTTAGATGATATTTGGGTCGAAGTGCCGTCATTTCCAGTAACATTAATCGAGTTTTTATCGATGAATGAACCGATACCGTGATGAACTTCAATCTTATTCTTGTCCATTAAAAACTTGATGCCTGAGCATGTTTGTGAAACGACATCATTTTTACGTTTCACCATTTGCTGGATGTTAGCTTTTGGGGTATTGATTTCTATACCATGTTCACTAAAGTTGTGTACAGCATTATGAAAATGTTCTGAAGAATCCAATAAAGTCTTTGAAGGGATGCAACCAACGTTAAGGCATGTTCCACCTAAAGTGTCGTATTTTTCTACTATAGCTGTTTTCATACCCAATTGAGCACATCTAATTGCAGCCACGTATCCTCCAGGTCCAGAACCAATAATTGTTACATCAAAACTTTTCATCTTTCTTTTTTTACAAAATTATTATTAATATACGATTTTGCCTAGTGATTAACATAAAAAAGGCTGCCTTAAAAAGACAGCCTTTCCTAAATTATATATCGCAAATTACATTTTGATAAACTTCACTGTATCGTTTTGTTTACCAGCTATTAGTTTAACAATATAAGTGCCATCAGGTAAATCATTACTATCTATAGTTAACAATTGAGATCCTGCTGCAACATTCTTTTCACTTATCGTTTTAACCAATCTACCTGTTATGCTATAAACATAAACGGAAACATTACTATTTTCCTTAAGGTTAAAGGATAAAGTTGTGTTTTCTGTTGTAGGGTTTGGATATGTTTTCAATTTAGTTTTGAAGTTAGAACCATCAGTTGCTGTATTTTCACCGATTCCTAAATAAGCTGCTGTACTCCAAATTCCACGTCCAAATGTTCCAATGTAAATCTCTCCTGGACGAGCGTTTCCTTCATCCCATGTTCTCCATGATTGGCGAACCTCATAAACTGGAGTCCCATCAAATCCTGTAGAAGCATTTTCCCATAAACCGCCACCATCTTCAGTAACCCATACCCCTTCAGATGTACCAACAACAAGAATGTCAGCGTCATCGCGGTCAATAATTCCATCATAAGATGCTGGTGAACCAGGGATAGATGGTAAAGTGGTGAATGTAGGAGTTGCAGACAATCCTGCATTCAACGATCTTTTATTCGTCCCTCCGAATCCTGCAAAACATACTAAATCATTCGAATTATTCGGGTTCAGTGCAATACCTTCGTAATTGGTGTTTGTAATTTTTGTTCTATCAGTTGCTGTCGGAACGGTATTAAGTCCTGTACCGTGGTATCCGGCTTTGGTTTCGAAATCTGGATCTGAAGAATAAACATCTCCTAGATTATCAATTCTCCAAACGCCATTACCTGAACTTACATAACATCTGTTTAAGTCTCTACTAAACTCGATATCAACACTATTAAAAATTCCCCCACCAATTCCTTTGGCAACAATCACCCAATTTGGATTTGGTGAAGCTAATCTTAATGCATTACGCGTACCCCATAATTCACCTCCATTGGCATTAACGTACATTAAGAACCAAGATTGATAAGGATCCTGAACAACTAGCGTGTCCCATGAGATGTTGAAAGCAACAGTGTCGTTTCCAAGACTGTATGATTCGCCTGTTGAAGGGTTGAGAGCATAAAAATGTTCGTAAGTACCTATGCTTCCAACAACAACAGTATCTGCTCCAGTAGGAAAGTTAACTAATAAAGAGTCACCAATTGTAGGAGGATTTGTTCCAGAAGCACTCGCGAATGGAGTCCATGTGTAATTTCCTAAGAATACTGTTTGATTGTTTAAAGAATTGACAACCGAAACATCATTAATTGTTAGTGTTGGATCATATTCTAATGTGTCATCAAAATAAAGTGCATCAGTTGCAGTGAAAGTCATTGTATCTCCTGTTGCCATACTTGGCACTTTAACGACATCACCAACAGCGTAATTTCTTGTAGGAATGAATACAACAGAGTCTTGTGAATTCAAATCATAGTATTCCGCCATAACAAACTCCGTGTGGAATGGATGGAAATTACCTTCAGTTCCAGCTGGGTCGTATGTTCCCGGTAAAGTTGGAACAAAAGAACTCCAGGTTGAACCTGCATCACCTGATCTTGAAAT
>CANHJY010000070.1 GCA_947461185.1 Flavobacteriales bacterium | reverse complement strand
CTGTAATTGCAGTATCAATAGAAGGTGACATCCATTCATAACTTGCAATTAATTGAGCATGTTGTTGAATTTGTAATAAGGTCCTTTTAAATTCACTTTCAGCCCTTGAAATTGACAAGCCTGATTCTTGACGATATAGATTTAATATTTCTTGTTTGTTTTGGCCAAGTAAATATTCAATATGTTGAAAGAAGGAAATTTTATTCTCTGCTTTTAAGCAACGGAAAGTTTCAAAAGCTTTTGAAGCTAAAATTAAAGCCTCATCGAGTTCATCAAAAGTAGCTTCGTAAAAAACACTTTTGTTCTCTTTATCCAAAACAGGATTGAACGTACGAAAAGTATCCTTTCCTTTTGCTGATTTTTTATAACCAATACAGTTATAACCAGTAATCACAACACTACTTAATCTTGATGTATTTGATAAGTGTAAGTCTCCATTATTTGATTACACAATATTTTTTTACAGGCAGCTTCAACTTTTGCATCAGCTTCCTCAGTGGAAGCGGCCTCAACGAATAGTCTAACATGTCTTCCAATTCTTACACCCTCGATTTCTGGAAGACCTACACTTTTCATACTATTCGAAACAGCTTTTCCTTGGGGATCAAGCAAAGCCTCGTGAGGCATTACATCAATTTCTGCTCTGAACTTCATTTTATTTTGTTTAATACGTTGTAATTAATGATGGATAAAATTAAGTATAAAAAAACAATTAAAGGTATGGCCCATACATTCAATAGAAGAATTAATACGAGGCTTGACATAAGTAATACAATTCTTAATTTATTTTCATGCCAATCCAAATTTTTAAATTTTAACGACATTAATTTTATTTCGGTAAGCATTAAAAAACTAGCACCTACGATTACACAACCTATAAAGTATACGTTCAAAATGAATTCATAATTAGAAACATCAAGTACCCAATCCTCAAATTTCAACCAGAGTAGCAAGGGAAAGAAAGTTAATAAAAGCGTATTCAGAGGAGTTGGCACACCTAAAAACCCATCAGTTTGTCTTTCATCGAGATTAAATTTTGCCAATCGAAACATTGAAAAAACTGGTATAATCAGCGCAATAAACGGAAAGTATTTAATGGAGGCGTCCATATTATTTGGAACATTATAAAAAAGGGCATTCACCCAGTTATTCCATTCATAATGAACATGAGATACAAATGAATCTGGATGGTAGACTTCGCCTCCAAAATTAATCGATACCACTAACGTTACCATCATCATCAATCCCGGCGCAACGCCAAAAGAAACAACATCGGCTAAGGAATCCAACTGTTTACCTAATTCGCTATTGGACTTAAAAATACGAGCCGCGAAACCATCTAAAAAATCGAAAAGTGCAGCAAAAAGCAATAAAATTGGAGCCCAGTCTAAACGTCCGGATACCGAGCAAATTATACTCAGTAAGCCGCAAAAAAGATTGGAGGCTGTTAGAACATTCGGCAAAGTGAATAACTTCATTAAAAAATAAACTTTTAAGTCAAAAAATAAAAATTGAATTCAGTAAATTTACTTTTATTAAGTCTGCTGAACAACTTGAAGAACACAATTTTTTACTAATTATGGTGTTAAACAATTGAAATTTTAATTTGAATCGTAGGATGAAATCAACTTTAATTTGTTTTATTAGCATTGTTTCTTTTCAGCTTTACAGCCAACAAGGCAGCGTAGCTCCGAAATATTCAAACGAATTCTTATCCATTGGAATTGGTGCAGATGCTTTAGGTTTAGGCAACGCTGTTGTTGGCCAGACAGCAGGAGTGAACGCGGGCTATTGGAATCCTGCGGGATTATCCAAGGTCAACGATTGGCTTGAGGTGGGACTGATGCATTCCGAATATTTTGCAGGTATCGCCAAATACGATTATTTAGGTTTAGCGCACAAAATTGATGACAAAAGTGCTATTGGATTTTCAGCAATTAGATTTGCCGTTGATGATATTCCGAATACCACTCAATTAATTGACAATGCTGGCAACATTGATTATGACAAAATAACAACTTTTACAGCTGCTGATTATGCTTTTTTGTTCAGCTATTCAAGAAAACTGGGCATCGAAGGCTTGAGTCTAGGAGGAAATTTCAAGGTTATACACAGAAAAGTTGGAGATTTCGCCAAATCTTGGGGCTTTGGCTTGGATGCCGGTGTTCAGTATGATTTGGGTGATAAATGGAAATTTGGAGGTATGCTTAGAGATGTAACTTCAACATTTAACGCTTGGGTTTTCACCCTTGATGAAGAAACCAAGGAAGTTTTCTTAGCTACAGGAAATGCGCTACCAGAAAATGGTCTTGAATTAACCTTGCCAAAACTCATTCTTGCCGGCTATCGCAAATTTGACATCACCAAATCAGGTCTGCATGCTTCATGTGAATTAGATCTTGACATCACTACGGATGGTAGACGAAATACTTTAATAAGAACCGGATTGATTTCAATAGATCCACACATGGGCATTTCTGTAGGCTTTAAAAATTACGTTACTGTGCGAGCAGGCTTTTCTAATTTTCAATATGTTAAGAACTTTGATGATAGTCAAAATTTAAACTTTCAACCAAACATTGGGCTTGGTGTGAACTTAAAGAATTTTTATCTCGATTATGCATTTACAGATATAGGCGATGCATCTGTTGCCTTATATTCTCACGTCATATCATTAAGACTTAAACTAAAAAAACCTTCAAACATGAAGTAGTATGAGAAAGTTTTTTCCGATAGTTGCCCTATTTTTTTCAATATTTTCATTTCAATATTCATACTCGCAGACCTATGGCAACGAGTGGATTGCATACAATCAGAAATATTATGCTTTCAAGATTGCACAAACAGGTATTCACAAATTAGACTACTCGATTCTTTCAGCAGCAGGGATTCCTACCGGTTCATTTTTTAGTGCTAATATTCAAATTTTTGGTCGTGAACAAGAGATTCCAATTCATGTTGAAGATGGGGGTGACAATCAAATCAATTCTGGAGATTACATTCTCTTTTACGCTGAAAAAAATGATGGATGGCTAGACACAACACTGTATGAATCACCTAGTGATGTGGGTAATCCAAAATACAGTTTATATAATGATACCATCGAGTATTTTTTCACATGGAATAATCAAACAAATAATAAACGATTTGTAATCGAGAATGACCAATCTCTTAACAACTACGCACCTTCCAATTATGTTTTATTCGAGAAATACCAATCTTTTTCAAACGCCTATAATGAAGGGGAAAAAACTTCGGATGCATCAAGTTCATTTTATACATCTGGTGAAGGTTGGGGCCTTTCTCCAGTAAATGGTGCCAATGGATTTACTTGGACAAATTGGTCATCAACTGTCCTTGATCAAATCTATCAAGGGCAAGATGCCCCTGAAATTATTTATAAAGCAGTTACCGTTGGTGTATCCAATGCCAATTTCACAGGTTCTGGCAATCACCATTCAAATCACACGATAGGTAACTCCAATATAAGCATTGCTGATACAATTTTTTCAGGTTATAAAGCGATTCATCTCAACAAGAGCTTTTCTACCAACTTGCTACCAGCATCAGGTCAAACCAATTTCAAGGTATCAATAGTTAATGATCAGGGAGCAGTAACAGATTTTCAATCTATCAACTATTGGTCATTCTTATATCCCAGAAACCCATCATTGGGAAGCTTAATGAATTCGACCTTTACAGTCCCGAATAGTCCTGTTCAAAGTAAAGTTCGCATAGATTTATCCAATAGTTCGAGTTCCAATCCTATTTTATTTGTTTTAGGATCATCTCCAAAAAAAATAACATTGATTCCGAATGGCGGCAATTATGCTTTGCTTTTCAGCAATAGTTCAGATGGAAGCAATCAAACGGTAATCATTCAAGATGCCTCAAATTTTATCCAGGTAAATTCCTTGAAAGCTATAAATGGAACTGGAATTTTCAACAACTACGGCAACTCAACTTCTTACAACCCAGAAAAGGCGTTATTAATGATATTTCATCCGAAATTACAAGCGGCCTCATTAGATTATGCCAACTATAGAGCTAACGACCCTAATGGTGGCAACTATAATGTGATTCTTGCTAATGTTAATGAGCTATATCAACAATACGGTGGTGGAATTCCCAAACATATCAATGGAATTCGTCGTTTTGTGTGGCATGTATATGATTTGGCAACAGAGAAACCTGTTGGATTATATTTAATGGGGAAAGGCATAAGGGAGGCTAACATTTCAGGCATAACCTCTACAGGTCCAGGAACTAGAAATAACAATACCAATTATGCACTTTCGTTGATTCCTTCATTTGGCCAACCTTCAAGTGATGCGCTAATTACATCCAACTTACCAGGTACAACAAAATGGACACCTTTAATACCAACGGGTAGAATTTCGGTACAAACCAATCAAGAACTAGCTGATTATCTTGAAAAAGTAAAATTACACGATGCCAATCAAAATCAATCCTCGGTATATAATTCTCAAACGAAAGATTGGCAAAAACATATTCTTCATTTCGTAGGTGGACTCAACTCAACTCAACAATCCACATTTCAAGGATATATGTCGAATTTAGAATCTATAATTGAGGATAAATATTATGGTGGTACCGTACAAACTTTAGCAAAGACAGGAAATGACCCTTTAAGTCCATCTGCTCTCAATAATGTGATGGAACGTATCCAGGAAGGCGTCTCCTTAATTACATTTTTTGGTCATGCTGCACCTACCACTACAGGATTTGAAATCAATATTGATGAACCCTCGAACTGGAATAACACGGGAAAATATCCGCTTATTTTAACCAACTCCTGTTATAACGGAAATATTTTTCAATCCGGGGTTTCAAAATCCGAGGGATTTGTAAGTGTACCTGAGAGTGGTGCAATTGGTTATTTAGGTCAAATAAGTCTAGGATTTGCCAATGTTTTAAATTCTTATGCAACGAGATTCTATCAAAATGTAAGTGAATTAAATTACGGAGCTACAATTGGAGAGCAGTTAAAAGCAACAATAGCGTCTTTAGAATTTCCTGGTGCTGGTTTAGCAATTGAGAGTACAACAACACAGATGACCTATAATGGTGATCCTATGGTACGGCTCAATTGGCACCAAAAACCTGAAATTGAATTATTGGAACAGAACATTTCATTTTCACCACAAGATCTTGATTTAACTGTAGATAGTCTAGAAATGTTTATAACATTAAAGAACTTAGGCCAATCGATTTTAGACACCTTTTCTGTTGAAATCACGAGAGATTTCCCAGGGAATAACAGTGACTCCATATATGTATTCGCCATTCCTGAATTACATTACACTCATGATTTATCATTTAAAATGCCACTTCAAGCCAATATTGGTGTGGGGTTAAACAATTTTACTGTAAAAGCAGATATTCCAACAACAATTGATGAAATCTATGATGAATTGAATAACAATCAAATTACAAAAACATTGTTTATCAATATCGATGGGATTCAACCTGTTATTCCATACCAATATGCAGTAGTTCCTGACGATAGTGTAACCGTAAAAGCATCGACAATTAATCCTATTGCTGACTTTGAAACTTATAGATTTGAAATTGACACTACAGATCAGTTCAATAGTCCAATTAAAAGATTTGCTTTAGTTTCAGGTCTTGGTGGAGTAAAAGAAGTGCATCCGTCTCAATGGATGAGTTCAAACAGTGGGTTGTCCTCAACTCTTGTCTGTGAAGATAGCATGGTTTACTATTGGAGAGTAGCTATTGATGACCCTAATCCAAATTGGCGAGAAAGTTCATTTCAATACATTGTAGATAAAATTGGTTGGGGACAGGATCATTTCTTTCAATTTAAAAACAACTCATTCAGCGGTATTGATTACAATACGCAAAACAGAATTCGTGAATTTTTACCATTTTCGAAGGAATTAGAATGTAACGTGCTTGCTACTACCAGCGAACCCGCCATTTATGACAACCTTTATTCCCTCGATGGTCAAATGATGGATTATGGAATTATTAATTTCACGCCAAAATTTCATGTTGCAGTTATTGATAAATATAATCTGGAACCATGGGGCACAAGATATGGCAATCAGAATCCTAATCATTTCTTTCAAAATGCTAATGACAATCTGAGCCGCGTTTGGAAATTCTTCACTTTCCACCAAAATAATGCTACCCAATTACAAGGTATGCAAGACATGATTGAGAATAGTGTAAATGATGGAGATTATATTCTAGTGTATTCACCTATGACAACACAATGGAATCAAGTACAAACAATTCAACCGACCCTTTTTGACATGTTCAATACACTTGGTTCTGATAGTATTTATAATGGTCGCCCTAACCTGCCTTTCGCATTTTTATGTAGAAAAGGTGATACAAGTTTTGTTGTAGAAGAATTCGCTCAAATGCAAGGTCAGAATGTTTCACTTCAGGCCATTCTTAATAGTATTGACAATATTGGTCAAGAGCGTTCAACGCGAATTGGTCCTGCAGCATATTGGGAATCTGTAATATGGAAACAAGATCCATTTGAAAGTATTAATGCCGATACAACTATTCTAACAATAAAAGCCTTTGACCTAGCTGGGAACTTGCAAATATCTATTGATACGGCTATGACTTCAACAGGGGAAATCAATAGTTTGAATAATCTTATAGACGCGAGTAATTATCCTTATCTTCAATTAGAAGCTTTTTATAAAGATTCCATTTCCCTTACACCCGCTCAATTAGACAGATGGCATGTTTTATACAGTCCACTTCCGGAAGCTGCGATTGACGGAAGTACACCGCTTACATGGATTCCTGAAAATGACACAATTACGGAAGGACAAGAAGTTGATTTTGCTGTTGATATTAAAAATATTTTTACGATCCCGATGGATTCTTTATTAGTTTCCTATTGGATTCAAGATGCCAACGAGGTGAAGCATTTTATTACATATGATAGACAGGATTCTTTGCTCGTAGATGAAGTATTTAGAGATACTATAACCTTCTCAACAATTGGGCTAACTGGATACAACTCTTTATGGGTAGAGGTTAATCCATATGTTAATGGCAGTTTATATGAGACGGATCAACCAGAACAGGTGCATTTTAACAATATTCTACAATTACCATTTTTTGTTGTAAACGATGATGGACACCCAATTTTAGACGTCACCTTTGATGGGCAGCATATTTTGAATGGCGACATTATCTCTCCGTATAGTGAAATTCTTATTTCATTAAAAGACGATAATCCGTATTTAATTATGGACAATATTTCTGACACTACGCTTTTTGGGGTTTATCTAACTGATCCAAATGGAGTACAAGAACGTATTCCGTTTATTGATGCTAATGGCAACACCATAATGCAGTGGATTCCGGCAGATAGCCAAAACAAAAGATTTAAGATTATTTATCCCGGAAATTTTGAACAAGATGGTAAATATACACTGAGTGTTCAAGGTTCAGATAGAAGCGGTAATTTATCAGGAGACTTGGAATATAAAATCAATTTCGAAGTGGTCCATGAATCAACAATAACCCATTTATTGAATTATCCCAATCCGTTTAGTACGAGTACAAAATTCGTTTTCACGCTCACAGGATCGGAAGTTCCTGATGAAATGTTGATTCAAATATTAACCGTTACAGGAAAAGTTGTTCGAGAAATTACAGAAGATGAACTAGGTTCGATTCACATTGGAAGAAATATTACGGAATACGCTTGGGACGGTAGAGATGAATTCGGCGACCAGTTGGCAAATGGTGTTTATTTGTATCGTGTGCTTTCAGAAATAAATGGTGAGTCCATAAAACTTCGGGAAACTAATGCAGACCAATATTTTACCAAAGAGTTCGGAAAAATGTATTTGTTCAGGTAGTTAAAAAAATCGACAACTAAATACAGCGGTATCATCAATCAAATCCAAATTTCCCCTCCATTCGTCGAGTTTTGAGAAAAGTAAGTTATTTAAATCTTCCATTTTCAAGGGGTAAAAAGAATTGACAAGTTTGATCAGTCGTTCAACGCCATAGTATTCGTTATTTTCATTTTCGAGTTCAACAACACCGTCTGTATACAAAAAGATTGTTGTATTGGGCTTGAGTGTTTTTTTTCCGGTTTGAATGAACGGTAATTCATCCAACATACCAAGACCAATGCATCCCTCAGTAAGCATTTCAACTTTTCTTCCGTTGGTAATAAACGGATGATTATGACCTGCATTGATGTATTTCAATTCTCTAGTTGTTGCATTATAATGGGCAATAAAAAACGTAATGAACTTTTCGCCTTTTGCACTAAGCATGACTTTCTTATTGAGTTCTTCCAACATAAACTCTAGAACAAAGCGCTGGTAATTGAAAACTGTACGAATGGTTGCCTGAAAGTTAGCCATCAGCAACGCAGCGCCT
>CANHJY010000069.1 GCA_947461185.1 Flavobacteriales bacterium | reverse complement strand
TCTTTGTGATTGCGATATATTTTGGAAGCCTGTGCTAATCCTAAAAGTCTCGGCATTTGCCCACCAGTTGGTGAAATGTCAGCAGAACTGTTTTTTTGTTCCATGAGATTTTTCCAGTTTCCATTGGCATCCAAATTACGGGTAGAATAATGTCCACCCATTTGGCGTCCTGCTGATTGGGGTTCGATGTTCTCGTCTGTATGCGCATACAGTCCTGAAAAATATTGTTGAACATCAAGCTGACCTATTGCCATCATTAAAGTTTGGTCACGATAATAACCGGATCGGAAATCACCATTGCGAAATTGTTTTGCTAGAGCAATCTGTGCCAATTCCTTGCCATCGCCAAAAATGCCAAACTTGGCCTTTCCTGTCAAAACCTCTTTTCTACCTAAAAGAGATGCTTCTCTGGAGATACATGCTAACCTAAAGTCCTTGAGTACTTGATTTTTAAAAGATTGAAAATCTACCGCTTCTTCGGTTTCAATTGATTTTTCCTTGGCCATAGCGCGTTAATTTGTTGAACAAATATAATCATTTTCATCCTTTTGCTGCCTGTTTTTAGCTATCTTAGACAGATTAAACTTTTATTAATATTAACTGTTAAATGAATAAAATTACCTCCTGGTATAAGAAGTATTTTCCTTATTTCGTCGATATATGGCAGTACCTTGCGATTATTGTGATTTTTATTCTTGCTGCCATCTTTTTTCTCTGATGCTAATTAAATGTCGAACATTAATAAAACAATTTTTATGAAAATATTATCGCTGGTTTTTCTATCATTTTTAAGTTCAACCTTGTGGTCACAATTGAACATGGATTCACTTTCTCATGTTGATTACCAATCCTTGCATGATGCCAATTTAAATGATGTTTGGGGTTATGTTGATGAGTTAGGAAATGAATATGCAATTGTAGGGACCTCCAAAGGAACGTCTATTGTAGATGTTACCAACCCTTCAGCGCCTCAAGAAGTATTTTGGATAAGTGGAACGGAATCCATTTGGCGTGACCCAAGTGTTTATGGTAATTATGCTTATGTAACGACAGAAGCTGAGGATGGCTTACTTATTATTGATTTAAATCCACTACCACAATCAACGAATTTACCAACCGCGGTCTATACTGGACCTTTGGGTAATCCATGGCAGTCTGCGCATACTTGTTTTCTGGATGAAAATGGTTACGCCTATATTTTTGGTTCCAATCGCGGAAATGGCGGTGCTATTATCCTTGATGTTTCTACCAATCCTATGAGTCCAATTGAAGTTGGAACTTTCGATAATTGGTATGTACACGATGGATTTGTACGAAATGACACCATGTATTTAGCGCATATTTCAGATGGTTTTTTTAGTATTGTGGACGGATCAAATAAATCAAATCCCGTTTTACTCGCAACGCAAATAACACCAAACAATTTTACGCACAACATTTGGCCATCCAATAATGGAAATTATGCATTTACAACTGATGAAGTTTCAGGTGCTTATATTACAAGTTATAACATCTCAGATTTGAATAATATTTTTGAGGTCGACCGCACTCAAAATTCTCCAGGGACAGTAGTGATTCCACATAATGTGCACGTTAAAAATAACTTTTTGGTTACGAGTTATTATTCCGATGGTGTCGTTATTCATGACGCGACTTATCCATACAATATTATTAAAGTGGGACAATATGATACCTATCCAACGCAAACTCCAGGTTTTGATGGTTGCTGGGGCGTATATCCTTTTTTGCCTTCTGGAACCATTCTAGCGGCAGATATTACTGATGGTTTATTTGTTTTGGGAGCTAATTACGTGCAGGCATCGTATTTAGAAGGTACAATAACAGATTTTGCAACAGCATCACCTCTTGAAAATGTGAAGGTTCAAATTGTTGGTAACGATCAATTTGATTTATCTACATTGATTGGAAACTATGCCACTGGAATTTTGAATGGTGGAAGTTATAATGTGGAATTCAGCAAGGTGGGATATTTTCCGCAAACACATTCGGTCCTTTTAACCAATGGTCTCGTAACCAATTTCAATGTTCAACTGGTTGCCATTCCGCCTTACCCACTTCAAATTAATGTGATTGAGAGTGGTACTGGAAGCCCTATACCTGATGCGACAATTATTCTAGAAACAGATTTGATTGAACATAATGGTGTTTCCAATGCATTGGGGCAAGAAAATCTTACCCTGTTTTATCAAGAGCCTTATTGGATTACTGTTGGAAAATGGGGCTATTACACGAATTGCTTCGAGCAAGTAATTGATAATGCAACAGGTACCCTTACAGTTCAATTAACAAAAGGTTATCACGATGAGTTCTCCTTCGATAATGGTTGGATTGTTAGTGGTACAGCAACAACAGGGGTTTGGGAACGAGGTGTGCCTAATCCAACAAATGGTGGTTCCGCACCAGGCATTGATATGGATTATGATTGTTCGGATAAAGCCTTTGTTACAGGAAATGATCCTTCACTCAATGATGATATCGATGATGTAGACGGGGGATTTACAATATTAACATCACCAACAATGGATTTAACAACTTACAGTAATCCACATATAAATTTTTCGAGATGGTTCTTCTGTTTGCACGGGAATCCACCAGACGATACGCTTAAGGTTATTGTTTCAAACGGAATTACAAGTGTAGTGATCGATCAAACAGGATCTAATTCTAGTGAATTTTATCAATGGATTCCGAAGAGTATTCGTTTATTAGATTACATTACACCGACATCTTCAATGCAAGTTTCTTTTAGCGTTTCAGATGATGATGGGAATGTAAATATTACGGAGGGAGGGATTGATTATTTCCATATTTCTAACGCAAGTGTGCTTGAAATTGTTGAAAAATCTGATCATATCGAAATTTTTCCTAATCCAGTTAGTCATGCACTCCATGTAAAAGGCGCACAAATAGGTGAGTCATATTATCTTTTTGACCTTAATGGTAGAATTATGACGCAAGGAATCATGAATGAGAATTTTAATATCGATATGACCTCTTTATTAGATGGAACCTATTTTATTCAAATCGGTATTAATACATTAAAAGTTATTAAAATTTGATTTTTAATCATATTTGCATGACTACCGACTATGGTAAAATGCATTCCTTATATTTGTCTATTCATTTATAAATTGATTGGAAAATAAATTAGATATATCAGTAGTTATTCCCTTGTATAATGAAGTGGAATCCCTTCCTGAATTGCATGACTGGATCCATAAAGTCATGACAGAAAACTCTTACGCTTATGAAATTATCTTTATTGATGATGGAAGTAAAGACGGTTCTTGGGATTTAATAGAAGAAATAAATAATAAAAACAAAGCTGTACGAGGGATTAAATTTCAAAGAAATTACGGTAAATCTGCTGCTTTACAGAAAGGTTTTGAGGCTGCTAACGGTGATGTAGTCATAACAATGGATGCGGATCTTCAGGATTCACCCGATGAAATCCCTGAATTATTCAAAATGATCAAAGAGGAAGACTTTGATTTAGTTTCCGGTTGGAAAAAAAAACGATACGACCCTATTACGAAAACGATTCCAACTAAATTATACAATTGGGCCGCTCGTCGACTTACTGGGATTTATTTACATGATTTCAATTGTGGCTTAAAGGCATATAAAAAAGTGGTCGTTAAAAGTGTTGAATTGTATGGTGATATGCATCGATACATTCCAGCATTGGCTAAATACGCCGGTTTCAATCATATTGGCGAAAAAGTGGTACAACATCAGTCTAGAAAGTACGGAACAACCAAATTTGGTTTAAACAGATTTCTAAATGGGCCTTTAGATTTATTGACCGTGGTTTTCATGGGTAAATTTGGAAAAAAACCAATGCATTTCTTTGGCGCGATTGGAACACTTATGTTTCTTATCGGTTTTGGTTTTGCACTCTATTTAGGAATTGATAAATTATTTATTGATAAAACAGCAAGGTTATTAGCGGAAAGAACTGAATTTTTTGTCGCTCTTGTGGCTATGATTATTGGAGTACAATTCTTTTTGGCCGGTTTTATCGCCGAAATAATAGGAAGGAATTCGTCAACACGTAATGTTTATCTTGTAGAGAAGGAATGTTGAGATGACAAAATGGAAAGTTGATAACTCATGGACCTTGTTCTTGGATAGAGACGGCGTTATTAACGAAAGACTTCATAATGATTATGTTAAGTCGATTGACGAATTTCGTTTTATTTCTGGTTCGGATGATTCAATTGTTTCGTTTTCAAAAATCTTCGGTTGGCTATTTGTAGTTACCAATCAGCAAGGAATTGGAAAGGGATTAATGACCGAAAGTAACCTAAATGAAATTCATCGTTTAATGGAACAAAAAGTTGAAATTAAAGGTGGAAAAATAACTAAAGTCTATTATGCCCCTGGTCTTTCTTCTCCTGATAATTATATGAGGAAACCAAAGCCAGGTATGGCGCTTTTAGCCCAACGACAGCATAAAGGTGTAGATTTTAATAAAGCTATTATGGTTGGAGATACAGATTCGGATATCATTTTTGGAAGTAATCTTGGAATGAAAACTGTTAGGATTGCATACGCAAATGAAATAGTTAAGGTAAAAGCCGATTTAACTATTGAAAGTTTGATTGAGTTGAATAAATTTATAGAAATATGAGGATTTTTAGTGTAATCTTGCTTTTCTTTTTCTCTATTTATCAAAATAAAGCACAGAATATTACCGATTCAAAAGGCTGGAAACAAGGAAGTTGGTCAAAGGTCTATCCGGGTACAAATGTCTACCAATATAAAGGACAGTTTAAAGATAATCTTCCTTATGGCACATTCACCTATTTTTACGAAAATGGAAATACAAAAGCAATAGTATTACATAGCGACAAAGCCTTGCGATCTGAGGCATTTTTTTATTATTCAAGCGGTAAATTAATGACATATGGGATTTATCGTAATCAAAAGAAAGATTCCATTTGGTCAAATTACAATGAAGAGGAAGTCTTGGTTTATACAGAAACGTTTCAAAATGATATATTGAACGGAAAAAAATCAACTTTTTATCTTCCAAACGCAACACCTGGTCAAACTAAGGTACTCGCCATAGAGTCAAATTACGTGAATGGAAAATTATCTGGCCAATATGCTGAATATTTTATTTCGGGAACATTAAAAGAAAAAGGTCAATATAAGGATGACTTGAAAGATGGTGTTTGGATTAAATACCATACAAATGGTAACAAGATGATGGAAGAGCGCTTCAAGAAAGGAATTACTCACGGCTGGCAATATGCCTATGATGAAAGTGGAAAAGAAATAGGTAAATCTTATTACTACAGTGGGGAGAAATTAGAAGGAAAGGTATTGGATGCTAAATTGGAATACCTTAAAAAAAATGGAATCGATCCTAACCAATAGCGATTTTTCTTTACCTTAGACTTATGAGAAAATATCTAAAAATTTTCAATCTATATCTGTTGATGATTTTATTCATGTCTTGTAGCAAGGATAATGAACAAATTTCTCTACACTCCGATTACTTTAATTTAAATAAAGGTGCATTTATTGATTACGAAGTGATTGATATTGTCCATGATGTAGATGCTTTAATTCAGCATGACACCAACAAATACTTCCTTCGAACTGTAATCGGGGATACTTTTATAGATAATCAAGGACGAACGGCAAATGAATTTTTGCGTTTTAAGCGTTCAAGTTTGAATCAAGATTGGCAATTGACAGATACTTGGACTGCTATCATTTCCGAAAACAGGGCCGAACTTGTTGAGGAAAATCAACGGTATATCAAATTGGTTTTTCCCCCTTCTAAATCCAAAAGTTGGAATCCAAATGCTTTTAATTCCCAAAATCCTCAAGAACATTACTACAAGTCGGTGCATGAGCCTTATCAAATCGATAACATAGGTTTCGATAGCACAGTATTTATTGAACAAGATGATTACTTTTCTTTGGTTGATAGACGGAAGAAGCATGAAATTTACGCCAAAGGTATCGGCTTAGTTCATAAGTATTCTAAGGATTTGAAAATTCTTGGTTTTGACACAACTAATGTGCAATATGGCAAAGAATTGTATTATACCTATTTGAACCATGGCGTTCAATGAAACCAGTGCTGAATTTAAAAAAAAGAATAGCAATATTTTCTGCTTTTTATCCTTACAGAGGTGGAATAGCTCAATTTAACGCTAAATTATACAGGTCGTTAGAGAAAATTAGCGATGTCAAGGCTTTTACTTTTAAGCAACAATATCCAAATTTTCTTTTTCCTGGAAAAAGTCAATTGGTGACCGAAAGTGATCATGCTGATGCTATTCCAGCGCAACGTATAGTTAGTACCTTTAATCCATTAACCTATGGGAGTGCTTCTAAACAAATCAAATCCTACAAACCTGATATTTTTATCGCAAATTTTTGGATGTCATTTTTTGCCATTTTCCTCAGCAAGATGGCAAGAAAACAAAATGATAACGTTAAAAAAATCGCATTAATACATAATTTAATACCGCACGAAAAAAGATTTTTTGATAAGTATTTAATTAAGAAAATGCTGTGCAGCTATGATGCATTTATAGTGCTGTCAAATGCTGTAGAAAAAGATTTATTGTCCATTTATCCTTCTGCAAAATATATCAAATTAGAACATCCCTGGTATGATCATTTTGGTGAGATTTTACCTTCGGAAAAAGCTAGAGAAGTCCTTAAGCTTGAACAAAACAGGAAGACTTTGCTTTTTTTTGGATTAATAAGGGATTACAAAGGACTTGATATATTATTGAAAGCTTTTTCAAATCTGGATGATACCTATCAGCTCGTTATTGCTGGAGAAATTTATGGCAAAGCGGATAAATATTTGAGCTTAATTGAAAATTCAAAGAATAAAAATATTTATCTGTTTAATCAATATATTGCTGATGATGAGGTGAATTTATACTTTTCTGCGGCTGATTTATGTGTATTACCTTATCGTTCCGCAACGCAATCTGGTATAACAGGAACCTCTTTTCAATTTAATTTGCCGGTTCTTGCAACAAACGTCGGCGGCCTTAACGAAGCAATTAAAAATGGTAAGTTGGGAGATTTAGTTGAACCGGAAAATCCTGAATCTATGTATCTAAAGATTCAAGAAGTTTTCAATACCAACAATTTAGAGATTTTCAAAAAGAATATCCAAATCGAGAAAAACAATAATAATTGGGATGAATTCGCGCAAAAGCTCATGGCATTTGCATCAACAATCTAAATAGCACCCAAATTTTAGTAGTTTTTCTTCGTATATCCAATTATTGATGGATTCATTTTTTGAATTAATAAACCTAAATCCTATATTTGCAGGCTTAATTTATAAATAACCCATTTGCGACATGCGAAATAAAGGATTTTTTTGGTTTATATCTGGTGCTTTAGTCTTGTCATGTATTTACATGCTATCGTTCACTTTTGTTACAAATTCTGTTGAAAAACAAGCTGAAATTGAGGCCGAAGAATTGGTGCAAGAATACAAGAAAAAAGCTGCTAAGACAGGTGATAGTATTTTACTTCCTAATGGCACTTATGCTCATTTTAATCAACCTGATGGTGAGGCCATTGCAAAATCAGCTTTACTCAATCAAATTCTTAAAAACAGAGCAGATTCAGCAGCTTATCCTATTTTGGGGTCCACTTTCAAGGATTGTAAAAATAGAAGTTTAGCACTCGGTTTGGATTTAGTAGGAGGGATGAGTGTTACACTTGAAATTTCCATTCCAGATATGGTTCAAAACTTCGCTCGAAATCCAAGAGACATGAGGTTTAAAGGACCTTATGAAAAAGCAAAAGAAACTTACAATACAAGCGGTGGAGATTTTATTTCCCTTTTTGTTGTTGAAAATACAAAGGCTAACAAAACTCCTTTAGCACGACTTTTTGAAACGTCAGAAATGGAGGGTCTTAATGGTAAATCAACTGACGATGAAGTAGAAACTTTCCTTAGAAATATTGCAGCATCGTCGATGGAAGGTGTTGAGGATATTATGGGGCGTCGAATCAACCAATTTGGTGTAGCTCAGCCAAACATTCAAAGAGATAAAGTAAACAATAGACTTTATATTGAACTACCGGGTGTACAAGATGAAACTACTGTTGCTCAAAAATTACAGTCCACTGCTAACCTTCAGTTTTTTGAAACATATGCTCTCAGTGAAATAGCTACAGCTTGGGATCAGGCTAAGAGTATTTCTAAAGCTGAAGAAATTAAAAAAGTTGAAAAGCCCGTTGTAAATGATAACACTGTGGCTAAGAAAGATTCTAGCGATACAGTTAAAAAAGAAGAGAATTTAAAATCCGAAAACCTTTCTAAATCCCTTGGTGCTACTCAAAAAGGACTTAGTGATTATGTCGTTCCAGTTGGAGATTACGCTGTTGGATATGTTTCTATTGCTAATAAAGACTTAGTGAACATGCTTCTAAAGAGAAACGACGTAATGGAAGTTTTTCCAGAAGATTTGAAATTCATGTGGAGTGCTGAGCCTGAGACAATAGGTGAAGA
>CANHJY010000068.1 GCA_947461185.1 Flavobacteriales bacterium | reverse complement strand
TTATTATTTCCTACTCAGAAGTAGCCCATGCCTTAGATAAAACAATTTCGAAAATAGAGGAAGCTATTTTGAGTGCGCTTGAAATGACCCCTCCAGAGCTCTCGGCTGACATCTATAAAACGGGTATTTATTTAGCTGGTGGCGGTTCCATGTTGAGAGGTTTGGATAAGCGAATCTCAGCAAAAACTAAATTACCTGTTCACATAGCTGAGGACCCACTTCGCGCTGTGGCAAGAGGCACGAGTATCGCATTGAAAAATATTGATAAGTTTCAGTTTCTTATACGTGATTAAAATGCGCGTTGTCCAACAATAAATTGTTCGGACTTTTCTATCTTTGCATATGCGCAATTTATTTGCCTTTTTTAGGCGATTTAGGGTATTCCTGTTTTTTGTTCTGTTGCAAGTATTTGCGCTATATAATTATTTTACGTACATCTCCTATCCGAAGTCACAATTTCTTACCACTGCTAATGCGATTTCAGGGTCTTTACTGGAGACTAGAAATAATATCGTAAAACATTTTAACTTGGAGGCAAACAATAAAGCATTACAAGCAGAAAACATACTCTTACGTAAAAGACTTCCAGAGAGTTATATGAAAATTCAAAATCAGACATTTAAAATCAACGATACCATATACGAGGAACAGTATGATTATATAGCTGGAGAAATTGTCAATACAACATTAACGCGCAGAAACAATTACTTCACAATTAATTTAGGTGCTATTCAGGGAATAGAAACGAAGATGGGTGTTTTCTCGGAAAATGGCATTGTAGGTCGCGTTTTTTACGTTAGTGAACATTTTTCTCTGGTAAAGTCTGTGCTCTCAGAAAATATAAATGTAGATGTAGTTATTCAACCATCAGGAATTAAAGGACTTTTGAAATGGGATGGAAAAGATCCTGAGGTGGGTTTTATTTCCGGTATTTCTAATGACTATAAAATTCTAATCGGATCAGAGGTAATTACTGGATCCGGATCGGGGGTTTTTCCTAAAGGACTATCAGTTGGTAAAGTTAAAAAGATCACTTCCGTTGAAGGTAAACCACTATGGGATGTGCACATTGATTTTTCAGAAGATTACAGAAAATTGCAAAATGTCTATGTAGTTAAAAATAGATTGCAAAAGGAGTTAGAAAAAATCGAATTTGCCATACCCTCAGAAAAAGAATGAATATTATTACAAAATATAGTGTAAGATTTTTGATTTTAGGACTCATTCAAGTTCTGCTGCTCAATCAGTTAGAAATTGGGTTCGGTATTCAAGCAATGATTTACCCCTTGTTTATTCTATTATTACCCATCGATTTGGGCACGATTCCATTGTTATTTCTAGCTTTTGTTCTCGGAATAAGTATAGATGCGCTATCAAACACCTTTGGTTTACACGCATCTTCACTACTGGTTTTGGCATATTGTAGGCCTTTGTTTTTCAAAGTGTTTTCACCAAGAGATGGTTATGAAAACATAAAGGAAGGTAGTAGCTATGAAATGGGTTTTGTTTGGTTTCTATGGGTTTTTGGAGGTTTACTCACCATTCATCATTTTTGGTTTTTCTACATGGAGGTATTCCGTTTTAATGAAATAATATTTGTCTTACAAAAAACAGCGTTTAGTGTCCCTGTATCCTTTATTATGGCGTTTATTTTGCAATTTCTAATAGTAAACAAGCCTAAATAACATGAATGTAGATGCCAGAAAATACGTTCTAATTTCATTTATTGTCCTAGTTGGGATTATTTATTCCTTTCGACTTTTTTACATGCAAGTTGTTGACGAATCATGGGCTTTGCGTGCGCAACAGATTGCCGAAAAAAGAAGAGAAATTACACCTCCAAGAGGAGTAATCTATGACCGAAATGGAAAAAAAATAGTTACAAATAAAACTTACTATAACCTGATGGTGGTAGAAAGTAATATGAAAAATTTTGATACGGTAGCTTTTGCAAAACTCATCGGATGGACCCCTGCACAAGTAATAAATAGATTTAAAGAGATCCGAGAAGGGGAAGGTATTTATCGAAATAAAAGGACCGGTAAAACAACATCCAACTATCAAAAGTTTAAGCCTTACCCATTTCTTAAAGAATTAACTCTCGAAGAAGTAATGAAGATTGCGCCGAGGCTAGAAGAATTTCCGGGATTTTATGAAGATGCTACAAGCATGAGGTCCTATCCTTATGCTAATGCCGCAAATATAGTTGGATACCTTTCTGAGGTTAATCAAGAAGAAATAGAGAAGGATAAATTTTATAAACCAGGAAATAATATCGGTAGAGCAGGTTTAGAAAGATATTACGAAAATGAACTTCGAGGAAGAAAAGGGATCAAGTACATCGTAACCTCAGCATTAAATAACGCTATTGAATCGTATGCTGAAGGTAAATTTGACACAGTTGCATTACAAGGTGAAGCGCTCCAATTGGGTGTTGATATTGATCTTCAGGCTTATGGGGAGTCATTACTTAAAAATAAAAGAGGATGTATTGTTGCAATTGAACCTCAAACCGGAGAAATTTTGGCACTTGTCTCTTCTCCAACCTATGACCCAAACTTACTTATTGGAAAAAGAAATATTTCGAAATTTTATAATTTGTTGGTGAAGGATGAAAGCAAACCCTTATTCCCAAGGCCTCTGGCTGCTGAATATCCACCAGGCTCCACCTTTAAGCTTATCAACTCTCTTATTGGATTGCAAGAAGGTGTAATTACCAATAATTCCGGATTTGTATGTGATAAATCTGTCGTTGGGTGCCACAATCACACCAGCGCAGGCAATTTAGCGGACGCTATTAAGCACTCATGTAATCCATACTTCTATGCCGTTACTAGGCGAATTATACAGCAAAATGAAAAGAAAAAACTTACTGAGGATGCAGAAATAGGGCTTAATTTATGGGCAAAGTATATGCACAGCTTCGGTCTTGGTAAAAAGCTAGATACCGATATTACAGGAATTAGATCGGGGCTAATTCCTGACGCCCTTTACTATGACAAATGGTATGGTCATCACAATTGGGCATTTTCAACTATTCGTTCCATATCAATTGGTCAAGGTGAGGTGATGCTCACCCCACTTCAAATCGCCAATATTGGGGCAATTATTGCAAATAAGGGCTGGTACATCACTCCACACTTTGTTAAATCAATTGGTAAAAAAGGACCACTAGAACGCTTTACGAAAAAAAACTATACCTTGGTAGATACCAAACATTATGATGTCATTAGAGAAGGAATGAGAAGGGTAGTATATGAATCTGGAGGTACAGGTAAAAGGGCACTTTTAAAGGATATTGTAATTTGTGGAAAAACCGGAACAGTGCAAAACCCCCATGGAGATGACCACTCCGTTTTTCTGGCGTTTGCACCAATGGATAAACCCAAAATAGCCATTGCAGTATTTATTGAAAATGCTAAAGGTGGTGGAGGCTTATGGGCAGCTCCTACAGCATCTTTGATGATTGAGAAATATATTAATGGTAAAGTTTCAGAAACTGAAAGAGAAGAAACCATTTTAAAAGCCAATTTTTCATATTGATCTATGAGACAAGGACAATCTCTATTGGCAAATTTTGATTGGGTTCTTTTTGGAATTTACCTCATTTTTCTTTGCATGGGCTTGGCTACAATATATTCCACGGCATATAGCGAAGATCATCCTAATATTTACGACTTCTCTCAGAAATACGGCAAGCAACTAATTTGGATATCGGTTTCACTCTTTTTGGGTTTGATGGTCTTTCTTATCGAATCTGATGTTTATAGAAAATTTTGTATTCCTATTTATCTGTTTACGTTGATATTACTTGTTATTGTGCTTTTCATGCCTGCAGTAAATGGAGCTCGGGCTTGGTTGGGAATTGGTAGCATGGGAATACAACCAGCTGAATTTTCCAAAATAGGAGCGGCATTGCTTTTAGCACATTTTATCAGCAATGTAAATGTAAAGCAGCAAACAATCAATACTGTACTCGTAGCGAACTCCATAATTTTAGTACCCATGGTTTTGATATTACTTCAACCGGATGCAGGTACTTTTGTCGTTTTCACGTCATTTCTTTTTGTAATGTATCGTGAAGGAATTACTTATGATCCTTTGGTTTTAAAGTTGATTAATACGATTCCAGGAGTGAAGTTTAAATATACTTGGGTGGGTAGCCATTTTATACCCATTTTGTTCATCTTCGTCTTCTTGAGCCTTATTACTTTGCTCATGAGTAATGAAACTATTACTTTCCAATTCGCTCCAAATTCACCCGTAAATGGAATATGGATTATTATTTTTTCTTTGGCTTTATTTGGTTTATTAGTTTACTTCATATTACGCTTTTTATCAGCAAAAAGGGATAGAAATAGGGTTCTGATAATTGTTTTAATTGGTTTTATGCTTACAGCTGGATGGTCAGCTGTAGTTAACTATGGTTTTAAAGGTCTTGCTGAACATCAAAAAGATCGAATTGAGCTTTTCCTTGGACTTAAAGAAGATCCGGATGGGGAAGATTATAACCGGAACAGGGCCATGGCTGCAGTAGGGTCTGGTGGTATGCTTGGTAAAGGCTATAAAAACGCTTCTGTTTCAAGCGTAGAAAGTAATCACGTTCCTGAAAGTGAAACCGATTTTATTTTTTGCCCTTTTGCAGAAGAATGGGGTTTTGTAGGCTCGATAGTTTTAATTGCCCTCTATCTTTTGTTACTCATTAGAATTATCATTATTGCTGAAAGACAGCGATCTACTTTTAATAGAGTTTATGCATATGCCGTAGCCATGATTTTCTTTTATCACTTTGCAATTAATATAGGAATGAATATAGGCTTTGCTCCGGTTATTGGAATACCGCTGCCATTTTTTAGTTATGGTGGTTCTTCTTTAATGTCATTTTCAATAATGCTGTTTATTTTATTAAAACTAGATAGTCAAAGGAGAGATATATTACAATAGCTGAAAAGTAGAATTTTAAAACAAAGATTTCTTTATTTTTACATAACTAATTTGTATTTGCCATATGGGTAAAAAAGAAAATACTGTAGTCCTTTCAAATCGTGCGAAAAAAATTATGACCATAAGCTTTTGGTCATTTTCTTTGATTCCTTTTTTGTTTGTTGCCTCATTATTACTCTTTCAATCTGAAGACGATTTGCCTTCGGTTGAAATGCTTGACAATCCTCCTGAACTTCAAGCTTCAATTGTTTATGCAGATGATGGTAAAACAGAATTGGGAAAGTACTTTAAGGTTAATAGGACAAGTGTAAAATACAAAGACCTCTCCCCTTACCTTGTAGATGCGCTTATTTCTACAGAAGACGAGCGTTTTCATGATCATTCTGGTGTTGATTTTCAAGCATTAGGAAGAGCTGTATTTAGTATAGGTGGCGCAGGTGGCGCTTCAACCATTACGCAACAACTTGCTAAGTTATTATTTACATTAGATCAAAGAGAACGGGAGGCGCTTATTCGTGCAAGTGGCGGAAAAGTTAGTGAGGAAAGTTCGGGGAGAATCGGGCGTGTAATGAAACGAATCAATGAAAAAGCAAGAGAAAATATCATTGCAACACGTTTAGAAAAAAGATTTACCAAGGAAGAAATCATTACAATGTATTTAAATCAATTTGATTTCTTGCACAATGCTGTTGGTATTGAGAATGCTGCTAAGGTATATTTTAACAAAAAACCTATTAATCTCACAAAGGAAGAAGCTGCAACCCTTATTGGAATGTGTAAAAATCCTACATTGTACAATCCCTACACTTTCAAAATTAAAAACTATAGTGTTGAAATAGCAAAAAAGAAAAAAAAGAATATTGCTAAGGTCACTACGGCTGAAATTAAAGAGGCAAGATCTGAGGATTCATTGCGTGCTGTTTCGAGAAGAAATCAAGTTTTGATGCAGTGGTTGAAAAATAGCGAAGCAGGAAATGAGGCCTTGCGTATTAAATTAACTCGAGCTGATTATGATCAGTTGAAACTAAAACCGCTTGTGACTAATTATCAAATTGTAGATCACAAGGAAGGAATGGCGCCATACTTCCGAGAATCTTTGCGAAAAGAAGTTTCTTCACTTCTCTTGCAAAAAAATACAGATGGAACATTTAAATACCATCGTTTGGACGGCACACCATATGACATTTACCGTGATGGTTTGAAAATTTATACCTCAATTGACACAAGCCTTCAGTATCATGCTGAAAGAGCTTTAGAACGTCACCTTCGAGAAAATCTTCAAAAAGCTTTTGATGATAACAACAGAAATGTAAAAAATTTCCCTTTTTCAAATGATATTACCAAGGCAGAAGTTGATAAAATCATGAATAATGCTCGGAAAAATTCCTTACGATATGAATCACTTTCTAAAATGGGTGCTTCTGAGTCTGAAATTTCTGAAAACTTTAATTCACCAGCACAGATGCGCGTTTTTACTTGGAAAGGAGAAAAGGATACAGTAATGACACCTAATGATTCCATTCGTTATTATAAATCCTTTCTGCATGCAGGATTGGTTTCTATAGATCCTAAAACAGGTTTTATCAAAGCTTGGGTTGGCGGAGCTGATTTTAAACATTTTGCTTTTGACCATGTTCGTCAAGGTAAGCGTCAAGTTGGTTCTACTATCAAGCCATTCGTATATGCTACTGCGATGCAAATGAAAGTTGTGCGCCCTTGTGATCAATTTGCAAACGTTTCTTATTGTGTTGATTTAATGGATGCAACGGGAAGGATAGATGGAATTTGGTGTCCAAAAAATGCTGGCGGATCCGGAGCAGGATCTGTATCAGTGTCTACAGGCTTGGCGCAGTCTATGAACAATATTACTGTTGCTGTTATGAAAGAAATGGGGGGGTACCAGGGGCCTAAAACAGTATCACAACATTTGAAGAAAATGAATATTTTTCTCACGCCTGAACAAGAGGTCCCTTCACTTTGCCTTGGAATCATGGACCTCTCTTTGTACGATTTAGTTGGTGCTCAATGTATATTTGCCAATAATGGAACCTTCTTGCCTCCAACTGCTGTTCTTAGAATCGAAGATAGAAATGGAAAGACAATTTACGAAGCAGATCAAAAACCCGTACCTATTTATCATCCTACAGTGGCCTACGAAACCCTTTTAATGATGAAAAAAGTAGTAAGTCAGGGCACAGCGGGAAGCCTTAGAGGTGGTCAATCTTGGGGGAACGTCCTTTGGCCTACTGCAGGAAAAACTGGAACAACACAAAGTAATTCTGATGGTTGGTTTGTTGGCTTGACTCCCGATTTGGTAACTGGTGTTTGGGTAGGTGCAGAAGATAGATCAGTAAGATTCCGTTCCATGAATTGGGGTCAAGGAGCACGAATGGCGCTTCCAATCTATGGCTACTACATGCAAAAGGTATATAAAGATCCTAATATTGCTTTGGCAACAATTGATTTTCAAAAACCTGATGACTATGACCCCAAAATGTTCAATTGTTCTGGTGGAGGTGGCTCATCTTCAACTTCAGCAGGAACTGAACAAAGTATTTCACTTCCTCCACCACCTGATGAGAATGCAGTAGAGGAAACAGATTTAGGATTGTAAAATGAATAAAGTAGTAAATAACGTTGAAGAAGCATTAGAAGGTATCCAAGATGGAATGACACTCATGCTTGGCGGTTTTGGATTATGCGGTATACCAGAAAATTCAATAGCTCAACTTGTCAAATTAGGAGTCAAAAATTTGACTTGTATTTCTAATAATGCTGGTGTAGATGATTTCGGATTGGGATTATTGCTTCAAAATCGCCAAATTAAGAAAATGATAAGTTCTTATGTTGGTGAAAATGCTGAGTTTGAACGCCAAATGCTATCAGGGGAGTTAATAGTAGACTTGATTCCTCAAGGTAGTTTAGCGGAACGTTGCCGTGCTGGTGGCGCTGGAATTCCTGCGTTTTTTACACCTGCAGGTTTTGGAACTGAAGTAGCAGAAGGTAAAGAAGTGCGTATTTATAACGGTAAACCACATATTCTAGAAGAAGCGCTAACTGCCGATTTTGCCATTGTTAAGGCATGGAAAGGAGATACGGAAGGAAATCTTGTATTTAAAGCCACAGCTCGAAATTTTAACCCAATGATGGCAATGGCAGGAAAAATCACCATCGCTGAGGTAGAAGAATTAGTTCCCGCTGGAGAGTTAGACCCCAATTTTATTCATACACCAGGTATCTTCGTTCAACGCATTTTCAAAGGTCAACACTTTGAAAAACGAATCGAGCAAAGAACAGTAAGAACGAGAAATTAATTTTTCGAATTGTACAAAATGGAATCAAGGCTTGGTGAGGACAACCAACGTATTCACTTTTTCAATCTTGACATTCTAAGGTTTTTTGCAGCTTTTATGATCGTGTTCATGCATGGTTACAGAGCAGTTTTAGAGTGGACACAGGTTCCAAATGTGCTTTTGAAAAATCCTGTTAACAAGACTTACCAAGATGAAAACTTAAACCAAATGGGTTTATTTTTTAAAAGACTCATTGATAATTTTGATTTAGGCGTTGAATTTTTCTTTCTAATTTCTGGTTTTCTA
>CANHJY010000067.1 GCA_947461185.1 Flavobacteriales bacterium | reverse complement strand
CTTCTTGAAAATAAACCTTACCAAATTCAAACAACTTTAAATCAGCTGATTGACGATTTTGATTGTATTCAATGCAGTTCAGAATACCAAAAATCAAGGATTGTCGCATGACATTCAACTCGTTGCTTAGCGGATTGAGAATATTCACACTGTTTTCAGCCTTAAACACCTCTTTTCCAAAATTTTGAATCCAATTTGAACTTGAAAGAGAATTGTTCATGACCTCTGAAAATCCATGACCTACTAAATTTTCAGCAAGCAACTTCTGAATTTTTTCCAAATCAGGTTTTGGAAATGCAACGACAGAGGCATTCATTTTCTCTGGAATGGCGACATTATTAAAACCGTAAATGCGCAATATTTCTTCAACTGCATCAATTGGTCGAGTAACATCAACACGATATAATGGAACTTTAACATGCACAACATCTTCGTCTTTATCGTTGATTTCAAAATCAAGATTGGTCAGAATATTTTGAACTTGTTCTTTTGATAAATTAGAGCCAATTATTTGATTACAATAAGAAATACTCAAATCAAATTCCTTGTTTAGAAAACTTTCCGGGTAAAATTCTACAGTTTCAGAAGCTATTTCACCTGCTGTCAATTCTAAAATTAAACTTGCCACTCGATTGAGCGCGAAAAATGTCAATTCGGGATCCACCCCCCTTTCGAATCTAAAACTTGCGTCAGTAGATAAACCATGATATTTCGCAGATTTCCTTATCGTAGTTGGATCAAAATATGCTGACTCAATAAAAATATTCTGTGTTTCATTTGAAACACCTGAATCCAATCCTCCAAAAACACCCGCAATACAAAGTGCTTCATCGCCATTTGAGATGACAAGATCATTACTAGTTAATTTTCTTGTAACACCATCAAGTGTTATAATTTCCTCAGCTGGATTGGCACTTCGAACAACAATACGATGACCAATTTTATCTAAATCAAAAGCATGAAGAGGTGTGCCAAGTTCACGCATGACATAATTGGTTGCATCTACCACATTATTAATCGGACTTAAACCAACAGCTTTTAATCTATTCTGCAACCATAATGGTGAAGGTTGAATTTTCACGTTTGCTATTGCTAAACCGGAATATCTCGGACATGCACTATGATTTTCAACAACTAGATTAATATTAATTTTTTGATTGGATTCGATTTTTTTTGTTTCCGGAAGACATATTTGCTTGTTCAAATTTTTGTGAAAATTCAAGTAAGCTTTCAAATCACGCGCAACACCAATATGTCCCATGGCATCAGCTCGATTAGGTGTTAAACCAATTTCCAAAACAAAATCTGTTTCAATTCCAAAAAGGTGAGCCGCTGGGGTTCCAACTTTCACATTTTCATCAAGCACTAAAATTCCTTCATGGCTTTCTCCCAAACCTAATTCATCTTCTGCGCAAAGCATACCATTCGACAGAACTCCTCTAATTTCAGCGCTTTTTAGTTTAAGCGGTTCATTTGGTTTTGGGTAAATCGTACATCCAACCGTGGCGAGCAATACTTTTTGACCTGCGGCAACATTCGGAGCACCGCATACTACTTGAATAGGATCGCTACCAACGGTTACTGTAGTAACCTTCAATTTATCAGCATTAGGGTGTTTATCGCAAGTTAGCACTTCAGCGACAAAGACACCTTCTAGACCACCTTGAATGGATTCAAATTTCTCGACACTTTCAACTTCAAGTCCGGTATCTGTCAAAATATTACCGATTTCTTGAGGAGATAAATCCGTCTCAAGATAGTCTTTAAGCCAATTGTAGGAAATCTTCATGTGATATAAAAATATTTGCAAAATTAATGAAACTTGGCGAGAAATAGCATTTTTGAATTAAATTGAAAAGCTGAAAAAGCTCGTGAATACTATTCATTTGACGAACCATTTCGTATAAATTTTGTTCTTAGATTAAACAACAGTCGTATATTCGCAAAATGAAATTCATTTTTGTCTTCTTTTTCCTTTCATTATTTGTTTTATCAGGTCAAAGTCAATCCAACCAAACATTGAGTGGATATGTGTCAGATGCCAAAACAGGAGAAACTGTGATTGGTGCGAAAATCACGATAAATGAATTAAAATTAGGAACGACAACAAATAACTATGGTTTTTATTCTTTAACCGCAAAAAAAGGATCATATACCATTACATTTAGCGCCGCTGGAAAGGAAAGTTTAACCAAGTCAATTGAATTCACCAAGGATACCACCATATCTGTTGAATTGAGCGCACAAACAACTCAGCTTGGTGAAGTTACCATTAATGGAAAGCAAGGTGACAACGTAAACTCTGCAAAAATAGGTCAGATCGAATTGGAAGTTGAAAAAATTAAAACTTTACCCGCCTTCATGGGTGAAGTTGATGTAATTAAAACCATTCAATTATTGCCGGGAGTTTCATCTGTTTCGGAGGGCGGACAAGGATTTTATGTACGTGGTGGAGGACCAGACCAAAATCTTGTATTGTTGGATGAAGGCGTAGTTTATAACGCTGCCCATTTGTTTGGATTTTTCTCAGTTTTTAATGTGGATGCCGTTAAAAGTGTAAATCTTATTAAAGGTGGTATTCCTGCCAATTTTGGAGGGCGCCTTTCCTCTGTATTGGAGGTTAATATGAATGAGGGAAATTATAAAAAATTCAAAGTTAAAGGTGGAATTGGCGCGATTGCTTCCCGATTAACGATTGAAGGTCCCTTAAAAAAGGACAAAGGTTCTTTTATCATATCAGGAAGAAGAACATACATCGATTTAATCATGAAAGCAGCTATCCCTGATTCTTCTCCGTTTGCTGGTTCAGGATATTATTTTTACGATATGAACTTGAAACTTAATTATCGATTAAGTGAGAAGGATCGCATTTTTTTGAGCGGATATTATGGTAAAGACCTATTCTTTTTCAGAAGTAAAGAGGATGACTTTGGTGTTGATATGCCATGGGGTAATGGTATTGCAGCTTTGCGTTGGAACCACCTTTTCAGCAATAAGCTTTTTATGAATTTGACAAGCACTTTTTCGGATTACCAATTTAGTTTTGGTTCGAAACAAGATGAATTCAGCATTTCTTTAATGTCAGGAGTTAGGGATGTGGGTGCAAAAGTTGATTTTTCCTACTTTCCTTCTACCCGTCATAAACTTAAGTGGGGACTGGATTATATTTATCACACATTCAATCCGTCAAGTGTTTCTGCCGAGACTGAAGATGTAGTTTTTGATACTGGAGAAGCACAAAAGCTTTACAGTCATGAAACAGCTGCTTATATTTTAGATGAATTTGATTTAAATGAAAAAATCAAGATTAACGCAGGGTTGCGATACAGCGCATTTGCACACGTAGGTCCTTTTACGCGTTACATTAAAGGAGATATCAGTACACCAGACACATCGAATTCATATAATAAAGGAGATCTAATTAAATTTTATAATGGTCTAGAACCAAGGATTTCTGGACGATGGCTGTTAAGTGACAACAGTTCCATTAAAGCCGGATATACCTATAACTATCAATATGTTCATTTAACTTCTTTAAGTGCGGTTTCGCTTCCGACAGACATTTGGTATCCAACTACTGACAAAGCCAAACCACAAAAAGGATGGCAAGGATCAGTAGGCTATTTTCATAATTTCATGAATAACACTTACGAAGCATCCGTGGAGATTTATTATAAAGGCATGAAAAACCTAATCGAATTTAAGGAAGGAGCTTTGCCAGGAGATAATTTAAATGATAATACGGATAATTTACTTGTTTTCGGGGATGGATGGGCTTATGGAATTGAATTCTTCTTTAAAAAAGCGCTTGGCGATTTTACCGGTTGGGTTGGCTACACTTGGTCTAAAACAGAAAGAAAATTCCCAGATTTGAATAATGGTGATGTTTTTCCTGCTAAATATGACAGAAGACACGATTTAACTGTTGTAGGCAGTTACAAGTTGAATGATCGATGGACTTTTGGTGCTAGCTTCATTTATGCAACTGGAAATACACTTACATTACCAACATCATGGTATGTTCAGGAACAAGCTTTGTTGTTCAATTATGGTGCGCGAAACTCAACGCGATTAGCGCCTTATCACCGACTGGATTTATCAGCCACTTTGTATGATAAAGGATACAAAACGAAAACAGACCCAGGAACAGGTGAAGAAATCAAAGTTCCGAAAAGGGTGCGCAGCAATTGGTCATTTTCCGTTTATAATGTTTACAACCGAGCGAATCCATTCTTCGTTTATGTCGACAATGATGGTGACTTTTTAAATGGCGACTTCAAGATTTCAGTTAAGCAAGTGACATTGTTTCCAATCATCCCAAGTGTAACTTGGAATTTTGAATTTTAGAATTATGACGAAGGCTATAATTTTCATACTGACAATTGTATTTATTTGGGGATGTACCAAGGAGATTGACATTGAAATTCCTGGTTATAAGGAGCAAATTGTTATTGACGGAAGTATTGAAACCGGAATGCCGCCGATTGTCTTGATTTCAAAATCCAAAGATATTTTTTCGCCTACCAACTTAGATGCGTTTTTGAATGGTTTTGTATCTGGAGCAACAGTAATCATTAGTAATGGATTTATTTCGGATACATTGGATGAAATTTGTTCTGACAATCTTCCTCCAGGTACAGAAGAAATTGCGGCTAACCTTTTGGGCATTCCTGTGTCAGAATTAGCTACGAATAAACTTTGCGCATATACATCTTTCAATTCTGATATTTGGGGAGAAGTTGGCAAAACGTATCAACTCACAGTGCAATTCGATGGTAAGGAATATCAAGCCACGACCGAAATTAAGCCGACAACAGCACTCGACGATCTCTATTGGAAACCTGAGGACAATCTCACCAATTATGGTTTTTCGTGGGCTAAATTAAGTGATCCAGCTGGACAATACGATGCCTATAGATGGCAAGTTAAAAGAATTAATACCGGTTTGGATGGTCAACCTATCGACCCTATTTTTACACCAACATTCAATCCTGTCTTTGATGATGATTTCTTTGATGGATTAACTTTCGATTTCTTTTATGAAAACCCAATGGTTTGGAATGACCCGAATGTTCCTGACGAATATAAAGGATTCTATGCCTTAGGCGACACCGTTGTTGTGAAATTATCCAAAATGGACAGAACAACATTTGAATTTTTAGAGAAGAAATACAACCAAATTTATTCTGCCGGTAATCCATTTTCAACTCCAATTAATATCCCAACAAATTTTTCGAATGGAGCATTGGGTATATGGGCGGGATATTCACCTTGGTATGACACGCTGATTTGCCAACCCTAAATTGGATTATAACTTAAAGATATTTAGTGGAAATTAAATAGTTTTTCACATAATCATCAATTCCCTCCTCTAAGGAATAAAACGATTTATTGTAACCTTGATTATGCAATTTGGCCATATTCGCCTCGGTAAAATATTGGTATTTATCACGAATATCTTCAGGAGTGTCAACAAATGAGATTGTAGGTTCTTTTCCTAAGGATCCAAATGTTGCACGAGCCAAATCTAAGAATGTTCTTGCCTTACCAGTTCCTAAGTTATAAATGGCACTTTGAGGCTTTTCATCCATCAAGAATAACGCAACATTTAAAACATCTTTCACATAAATAAAATCACGCAATTGTCCTCCATCCGTAAAATTTGGATTATGAGAACGAAAAAGTTTCATAGAACCATTTTCTTGAATCTGCCTATAAGTATGAAATATCACGCTTGCCATTCTACCTTTATGGTATTCATTTGGACCGTATACATTAAAGAACTTCAAACCATACCAAAAAGGCGGTTTATTATCTTGAATCAAAACCCATTTATCAAATTCATTTTTGGATTCACCATATGGGTTAAGTGGTTTAAGATTTGGGATTATTTCATGATTATCATCATATCCAAACTCTCCTAAACCATAAGTAGCCGCTGAACTTGCATAAACCAACGGAATATTAAAATTTACACATGCATTCCATACCGCTTTGGAGAAATTTAAGTTCAATTCATCGAGAATGGATTTATCAAATTCGGTAGTATCCGTTCGAGCGCCGATGTGAAAAATAAAAGCCACTTCGGTTCCAAAATCATTTAACCAAGAAATAAAATCTTTTCTGCCTACTTTGGCTACCAATGTTTTACCTTCAAGATTCCTGATCTTCTCTGTTTTGGAAAAATCATCAACAGCAACAATGTTATCAAAACCTTCATCATTCAAACGGCCAACAAGTGCGCTTCCAATAAATCCGGCTGCTCCAGTAACAACAATGAGTTTATTTTGAGGAACTTCCAAATGAAATCAATTAAAATAGCCCATTAATTTCAGCATCTATGGAGCTGATAATTTTACCTAAATCTTCTTGGCTTTCTGGAAACCTATTGTTATCAACATCAATGATCAATAATTTACCTTTATCATAGGTTGAAATCCAAGCTTCATAGCGTTCATTCAATCTTTTCAAATAGTCTAGACGAATACTTTCTTCATAGTCTCTTCCTCGACGCTGAATTTGACCTACTAAAGTTGGAATACTAGCACGCAAATAAATCAACAAATCAGGAGCTGAAATAAATGATTCCATTAGGTTAAAAAGGGAGAAATAATTTTCAAAATCTCTTGTTGTCATCAGGCCCATAGAATGCAAATTCGGAGCAAAAATGAAAGCATCCTCGTATATTGTTCTATCTTGAATTACGTTACGATCCGTTTCTTTAATTTCTTGAATTTGAGTAAACCTGCTATTGAGATAATATATTTGAAGATTGAATGACCATCTTTGCATATCCTCATAAAAATCATTGAGATATGGATTCTGTTCAACGTCTTCGAAATGCGTATCCCAATTATAATGTTTCGCGAGCATTTCAGTAAGTGTGGTTTTTCCAGAACCAATATTTCCAGCGACAGCTACGTGCATAATTCCTTGTTTTTTAGGCTGACTAAATTACAATATTTCGGTAAACTATTACAACAAGGTCACTTCGTATTTTAAAATTTTATCCACGGTTTGTAGATAAAAATAAGCTCCTGAAATTTTGAATTTTCGAACATTTTGAATTGGGAGCCTAAATCGGGTTTCAGATGTTTCATCAACAAGTCTAAATTCCTCTTGATTCGCTTCTAAAAACACGATTTTACCATTTCTAAATTCAAAATCAAGGGCTTCATTCATATCGTAGACGCTTACCAAGGAGCCATAAATATCGAACTCAAAGAGCCGTCCATTACCTTCTCTAATAAAAAGCCTATTCTCAAATTCCTCAATTTCAGTAATTCTGGAACTGTATAATATACCTGTGACGTTTTTAATTTCTTGAAATTGATTCGTATTGTTGGTACTAATAAGTAAAAGGCGATTATTCAATTCATCAAACACCCACATCTTCTCTTGTTGACCTGAGGGAGAAAAACAACTTGCCCATTGAATTTCATAGCGATCCAAATCCACACATTCTTGGGATAAGGTCAGCGTGTTGTCGAGTATACAAACAGCTTGCTGATCTTCACTAAAAATTGCTATTTTCATAGCATTAACCGGAGAAATAGCAGCAATTTTTCCCAACTTCTTTATACTCTGTGAAAACAATTTGTTTCCAGTTGTATCATACTTATCAATTGTTCCATCTTGCTGAATAATTAAATTCCCTATCCAGTCGACTGCCCAAACGGCATTGGAATCGCAAGCAATTGAGTCCTTAAGTTTCCATGAAATGTTTAATCCTTCCTGAGCTTTTGAAAAGTGCGAAACAAAAATAATAACGGTAATTAAGGCTATCCATTTCATACTAATGGCTTAAAAAATGTTGAATCTCATTAATAATGGTTCTTTCATTAAGTAAACGTGGTATTTTATTTTGACCTCCAAGTTTATCCTTAGATTTTAACCAACGATCAAAGGTACCTTTTGGAATCTGATGTATTTTGGGTTTATCGAGAATCATATTTTTATATCTTTTGGCATCATAATCCGAATTGATTTCTCGCAAGTTTTCATCTAAAAGTTGACAAAACCTACTGAAGTCTGTTGGTTCATTCACAAACTCAATCAACCATTCATGAGCACCTCTTTCATTATTCTCCATGTAAATTGGGGCCACGGTGAAGTCTCTAATTTGCGCATTTGTTTTAAGACAAGCATGAGCAATCGCAGATTCTGCATTTTCAACGACAACTTCTTCCCCAAAAGTATTTAAAAAACTTTTCGTTCTTCCGGTAATTTTAAAGCGAAAAGGAAATAAGCTAGTAAACTGAATCGTGTCTCCAAGAATGTAACGCCACAAACCCCCGTTTGTTGAAATAACCATTGCGTAGTTTACTCCTTTTTCAACTTCTGATAACGAAACAACATTATTAGAATTAACACCTTTGAATTCGCTCATCGGAATAAACTCATAAAAAATACCATAATCCAACATAAGCAGCAATTCATCACTACCTGGAATATCTTGAATACCAAAAAACCCTTCCGATGCATTATATGTTTCGACATAATTCATATTCGCATCAGAAATTAGTTTTTCAAAATGAGCCTTATAAGGTTTAAAACTGACG
>CANHJY010000066.1 GCA_947461185.1 Flavobacteriales bacterium | reverse complement strand
GTAATACATTTACAGTAACCCCTATTACCGGAGGTGGGAATTTAGGGACTAATCTTGTGCCAACTGGAACGCTGTTCACTTGGAATGTTTCTAATGCAGATGTTAACGGCGAATCTAACCAATTGACACCAGGAGTCACTCCTATTTCTCAAAACCTTACAAATCTTACAACAAACCCAGTTTCTGTTATCTACGATATAACACCTTGGTCAGGAGCATGCCCAGGAAATAATTTCGATCTTACAGTAGTTGTCAATCCTAGTCCTACTATACCAGATCAAACAGCACTAGTTTGTTCTGAAACCAATTATACCTTGTCATTATCTGGTATCCCGGGAAGTACTATTCCAGCAGGAACAGCATTAACTTGGACATTTACTGATAATTCCTTGGTTACTGGAGAATCGCCACAAGCGGTGCCAACAGCAACCTTTAGTCAACTCCTCACTAATAATTCAGTAAATCCACAACAAGTTAATTATTCTATCACACCTATTTCTGGTGCAGCGGGAAATTGTGCTGGAACACCTTTTAATTTAACCTTAACAGTAAGCCCAACACCTCAAATAGTAGACGATAATGATGCTTTATGTTCCCAATATAGTTATACTTATGACGCTTCAGTATCTCCCAACATTGTTCCTACAGGGACTAACTACAATTGGAGTTTTATAGATAATTTAAATGTAACAGGTGAGTCCGTTCCAACAGGTTCAACATCTACATTTACTCAACTACTTTCCAATCAAACAATTATACCACAAACTGTATCTTATCAAATAACACCATCTTTTGGATCCTGTATTGGTGATCCGTTTAATTTAAATTTAACAATCAACCCAACTCCAGTAATCGCTACTATCAATGACATTATTTGTAGCAATGGCTCGTTTGACACCATTCCAAATCCTGCTGCAGCTGGAAATATTATTCCTGTTGGAACAACATATACATGGACTGTGGCTGATAACACTAACGTTAGTAACGAAAACAATAATGCTATCGCAGGGCCAAATATTTTCGGTGGTCCGCTAGGAAGTTCTTCAACTTTAAATACAACAGTCATCTATACTGTAACACCGCAATCTGGAAACTGTATTGGAGATCCGTTTACAACAAATATCACCATAACGCCAACACCGGTTATTTCCAATAAGATTGATTCTATCTGTAGTGGAGAAAGTCCTGATATTATTTTCGCAGCAAGTGACATTGCCCCTCTAACAGCTCTCTACACTTGGACAGTAATTAGTGCAGGAGCAGGAATCAATGGCGAAAGTGATCAAACTACTCCGGTTCCGGTAGCTAATTTTAACTCGCAAGTATTAATAAATACAACATTTAGTGCCCAACAGGTAGTTTATCAAGTGGTACCGCAGTCGGGTCCTTGTCCTGGACAACCTTTCATATTTACTGTTACTGTTAATCCAGGGCCGAGTCTATCAAATGCGAGCTATCAAATATGTAGTAATGATAACTTAACGGTTATCCCTGGTTTACCGAATGATATCGTACCTGTTGGAACTACCTTTATTTGGTCGGTAACGCCGAATGCAAACGTAAATGGTGAAAGTAGTAATGGAGTGCCGTCATCCAATTTCTTTACAGGCGTTCTTCAAAATAACACCAATGTCAATCAAACAGTTGTATACTCCGTAACACCAATTGGGCCCGCTTCAGTCCCTCAGTGTAATGGAACTCCATTCCTAATCAACGTTACGGTCTTCCCAACACCAGTGTATAGCAATGTAACACTTCCGGCAATTTGTAGTGGAACGAGCTTTACTTTTGATCCGAATACCAACCCACCAGCAGGGGCTGTTCTTACCGGAACAACCTACTTAACATGGACAGTAGTTCCTAATCCTGATGTTACTGGATACAGTAATTTCTTAGGCACAACGCAAACTACGATAAGTCAAACATTAACTAATTCTACTAATGTTGTTCAGAATGTTGTTTATAATGTTACCGCTTCTATTTCTAATACATTTGCTCAGTGTAATAGTGCTACATTCCAAGTTATTGTTCCTGTTCAACCAACACCATTGATTCAAAATGTAACGGTACCAATTGTTTGTTCTGGTGATGCATTTACTGTTAATCCTATTAATAATCCTCCAACTCAAATAGTACCGGTAGTCACTACGTATTCTTGGCCTAATCCTGTATCAACCCCACTTTTACAAGTAGGAGGAGGTTCTGCGCAAACAAATCAAGCATTGATTAGCCAAGTTTTAACAAACACTGGTTTAACAGATGCTACACTTACCTATACGGTTACGCCTTCCTATGTTGCTTCACCAACTTTAACTTGTCCTGGAAATAACTTCACAATTAATGTAATAGTTCGACCTATACCTACTGTGACCGCTGTTGCTTTAGAAGACACTATATGTCCAAATACGTCAACGACTATTACCGCAGTCGGAGTTCCGGCAACAAACTCGGCAGGTGTACCAGGGTCTTACAATTGGACACCAATAGCTCAAATTTCTGGTTCAAGTACATCTTCAGTTATCACAGCACAACCAACAACTACAACTACTTATATTGTTGAATATACGTTGTCAACATGTCAAAGTCAGGTTTTCCCTGTAACTATTACCGTTCAAAATCCGCCAAATATTTCTACGATGACGGCAACTGAAAATACCATTTGTGTAGGTGGATGTACAGACATTACAGCGAACTTTATAGGAGGTACAGCGGTTGATTATGTAGAGTGGAGCACAGGTCAAATTACTACTACTGCACCGCATACTATTCAAGTTTGTCCTTCAAGTACGACTACATATACGGCAATTGCCTATTTACAAAACTGTAATGGCTTGCCTTCAACTATCACTATTAACGTCAATCCAGATCCGTTCTTTACCCAACAGCCATTGAATGATACTACACTTTGTGTTGGGGGAACTATTCCACTATCAGTTGTGGTAAGTGGTGGAGCGGGTACGCCATCCTATCAATGGTATCAAAATACGGTGAATTCGAATATTGGAGGAACGCTAATCCCTGGTGCAACAAATGCCACCTTGATACCAAGCACCTTCAATACACCTGGAACCTTCTACTATTATTGTGTAGTAAGTTATGCGCCAAATGGCTGTGGCTTTATTACATCCAACCCAAGTCAAATAAATGTAGTTAATGATCCGGTCGTATCAATAAATGCAAATGATGAAACGCTTTGTATTGGTGGAACACCGCAATGTTTAACAGCAGTGGTATCTGGTGGAGTTGGTACAACTACCTTCACTTGGAATCAAGGAGGTACTGGTAATATTTTCTGTCCTCCAGGATTAGCAGTTGGTACAGAATTGTACACAGTTTCTGTAACACAAACAGGTATTGGCTGTGCTTCCAATTCTCAGGATGTCATAACAGTAACTATTGTTCCGGATCCTGTGATTACCATTTCAGGTATTGAAGAAGCTTGTTTTGGTGCACAAGTTCAATTGACATCACAAGTAACGGGTGGTATTGGAAGCATCAATGGTTATCAGTGGGCGCAATCAGTGCCATTAGGCTTCCCTTATACGGATATCAATGGTGCAATAGGGCAATCATTCTTAACTTATCCATTAAATGAAAGTATAGACTTTACTTTAGAAATAACACAAACGGGTTCTGGCTGTAATGATACGGATACCTTTAATATCGCTGTCTTTGATGATCCAAATGTTACAATTATCGGAAGTGAATTAACTTGTCTTGGTGAAGAGATATTGCTTGAAGCACAAATTACGGGAGGAACAGCAAGTTCAACGAATACCTTAACTTGGTTTGCTTTGAACCCGAATGGTGTTGTAAATCCATATTTATTACAAGGGCCAAATGGGGATATTACATACGATTATATTTCATCTTCTGATACCACAATTTACGTGGATGTTGTGAATTCAGGTTTTGGTTGTGATGTAACTTCTGACACAATTTCGTTGCTTGGTTTAGCTCCGGCTATCGCACAGTTTGATGCAACACCTACATCCCAATCGTTCTTTAATCCTACCTTTAGTTTCATTAATTCATCAGAAAATGCTACTGAGTACCTTTGGGATTTAAACGAATGTAATCCTCCACTACCTGATTTGGAGATGTTCAGTACGCCAACACCTTATTATAATCCAACAAGTGAAAGCATTTATGATTATACGTATGGTTGTCCTCCAGGAGTTATAACGGTTCAGTTAATTGCTACGAATAATGGTATTTGTCCTGACACTGCTTATTTGAATATTAACATAGAACCGGATGTAATATGTTATGTACCTAATGCCTTTACACCTGACGGTAATGGAGACAACGAACTATTCTATCCAGTATTCAGCCATATGATTGATCCTTTAAGCTATACCTTTAGAATTTATGATCGATGGGGTGAAATAATCTTTGAAACAAATGAAATCCCTGAAATTCCGACCACACCAAGTAATACGCTTGGCGCTTGGAATGGTTTATATAATGGTAGAATGGCTCAGGATGGTGTTTATATTTGGGAAGTTTATTACCGAGCTGAGGGTACAAGTAATAATCAGCATCTAGTAGGACACGTTACCGTGTTGAAGGAGGTGACAGATTATATTAATGGTAAACCTTAATTAAGTTAGGTTTTATCTTTATAAGATAAGTAATCGTGTTTATGGAAAAGTGTGTTGAACAGCCTTAATGCGATGCCTACTTTAAAATAACAAAGTAACTTTCTAATGTCTTTATCAATCAAGTCTTGTTTTAATGACACAATTGAAAACGATTGTTTTATAGAATCTGCGAGAAAACAGTTTATCTAATTGATATCAGATGCTCAATAATGTTGATCGCTCTAAAGTGAAAAAAGTAGATTCAAATTAAATAGTAAGAAGATACTAAGGTAAAAATAGAAAATAGCGTCTTATTTCTTCTTCAATTGATCTTTAACGAATAATTCAATTGCGGCTGTCATTGATGGCGCATTGGGCATGGGCGCATGTAGATCTAAACGAAGATTATTTTTCACCACAGCGTTAGCTGTTGTCGGTCCAAATGCTGCAATTTTTGTGTCGTTCTGTTTGAATTCTGGGAAGTTTTTGAAAAGAGATTCAATTCCACCAGGACTAAAAAACACGAGCATGTCGTAATATACATCCTCTAAGTCCGAAAGATCAGAAGCAACGGTGCGGTATAAAATTGCTTTAGAAAAGTTGTAATTATATTCTTCTAGCGTTATTGGAATTTTGTCTCTTAAAATATCAGTACAAGGAAGAAGAAACTGCTCACCCTTATGCTTTTTCATTACATCAACTAAATCTTCGATGGTTTGTTTACCAAAAAATATTTTGCGTTTTCTGTAAGTTACATACTTTTGAAGATAATAAGCAACAGCTTCAGAAATACAAAAATATTTCATGGTATCTGGAACCTCAAAACGTATTTCTTCACAAATTCTAAAGAAATGATCGATTGCTGTTTTTGAGGTTAAAATAATTGCTGAGTGATCAGAAATATTTATTTTTTGCTGACGGAATTCTTGAGCCGAAATGCCTTCAACATGAATAAATGGTCGGAAATCTATTTTTAGTTTATACTTATCCGCCAAATCATAATATGGGGATTTTTCACCCTCAGGTTTGGGTTGAGAAACTAATATCGTTTTTATTGCCAACTTGCAGTAATATTAAATCCAACTTAATTGACTCCATAAGTTTTTCTCTACGCAGTAGTATAAAACCACAATTGGAAGAACTTCTAGAGTGCAAAAATACAAAATAATATAATACCAAGAAACCCCTTTGTTGAAAACTAGGAAGCCATTTTTGAGTATTCGGATTACTGTTTTTAATCCTAATAAACAAATGAAGATGATGGAGAATATAACTGAAAACTTGGGATTCATTATCCAAAATAGTCCAAGAAAAGAAAAAACTATGGCGTAAACAGCATTTCCAATAATAACATTTGTAACAGTGCTACCGATGTGTTGCTGCTCACCACTAATCCAACCTGTTAGTATCATTCCGATGGTTTCGATAAGAAATATTAATAAGGGTAGGATATTACCTGTTAACATACTTTGCGTCCAATTCCAGTCTAAGTATTGGTTACAAAAAAGGAAAATACATAAACCACTGCAAATGAAATAACTTAGGTTCAACAGAATCGAACTTAGGGAACCAAGTCGCATATTCTCTTTTAGTACTTGTTCTACTCCTTCCTGTTTTAAATAAACACCGAAAACTGTAACTATTGATCTGTTGTTGTAAAACCTAGCAATACCAATAAGCAGAAAGGAAACAGAACATATTCCAGTCAAAATAATGGTAAAAGAAGAATCCCTTAATTCTAAGTTTTCAGGAACAAAATAAATGTTTATCATGTTTATAGGGAAAAACAAAATTTAACCAGAATTTGATTTACGCTGTACAAAGTTACAAACCAATTGTATAATTTATCCGCTTCATCAAATATTAGTTAAATTTGCACATTAAAATTTTCGAAATGAGATCAGATTTATATGTTCACCCGGATTATTATAATATGGATGATTTGTTGTCCGAAGAGCACAAATTGGTTCGTGATGCTGCGCGCGCTTGGGTTAAAAAAGAAGTTTCTCCAATAATTGACGAACACTATGAAAAGGCTACTTTTCCTAATCATATATTGAGCGGTCTTGGAGAAATAGGTGCTTTCGGGCCATACATTCCAGAAGAATATGGTGGGCCTGGATTAGATCAAATTTCATATGGCTTGATCATGCAAGAATTGGAGCGTTGCGATTCCGGTTTGCGTTCAACCGCCTCTGTTCAATCATCGCTCGTAATGTATCCCATTTGGAAATACGGATCTGAAGAACAAAAAATAAAGTATTTACCTAAATTGGCTACTGGTGAAATGATGGGGTGTTTTGGTCTAACAGAACCTGATTATGGATCCAATCCTGCTGGCATGCTCTCTAATTTTAAAGATGCTGGAGATCATGTTGTTCTGAATGGAGCTAAAATGTGGATTTCAAATGCTCCTTTTGCTGATATTGCTGTAGTATGGGCAAAAGATGAAAGTGGTAGAATTCACGGATTAGTTGTTGAAAGAGGTATGGAAGGATTTTCAACTCCGGAGATGCATGGTAAACTTTCTTTACGCGCTTCTTCAACTGGAGAGTTAATCTTTGTTGATGTTAAGGTTCCAAAAGCTAATATTCTTCCAGGAAGATCTGGATTAGGTGCGCCATTAAGCTGTTTAGATTCTGCACGATTTGGAATCGCATGGGGTGCGCTGGGCGCGGCAATGGATTGCTATGACCAAGCTTTGCGATATTCCAAAGAACGAACGCAATTTGGTGTTCCAATTGGATCATTTCAATTAATTCAGAAAAAATTAGCTGAAATGATTACCGAAATAACAAAAGCGCAATTACTTACTTTCCGTTTAGGTCAGTTAAGAAATGAAGGAAAAGCCACCTCAGCACAAATTTCTATGGCTAAAAGAAACAACGTGGAAATTGCATTAAACATTGCAAGAGAAGCAAGACAAATACACGGTGGAATGGGAATAACCAGTGAGTATTCTATTATGCGTCATATGGCGAATTTAGAATCTGTTGTTACCTATGAAGGAACTCATGATATCCATTTGTTGATTACAGGAATGGATGTTACAGGAATTCCGGCATTCACGCGTGAAATGCCAGATTTGAATTGATTTTTTCTTAATTGTTAAAGTCAGCTAATATTTTATCTGCTAAGATGTCGCTTAGTTTGAAGTAACTTTCTGCTGTCCATCCGCCAACATGAGGAGATAGTATTACCTTGTCTGAATTCAAAAGGAATTTTAAATCCTCAGGAATTTCACTTTCAAAAAATGAAGTGAAATCTGATGGCTCGTATTCTAAAACGTCTAGTCCAGCGCCTAAAACTTTTCCTGATTGAATAGCTTTCACCAATGCTTTGGTCTCAACGATTTTCCCACGTGAAAGGTTCAGAAGGTATATCGGTTTTTGAATTTTTTTGAAGAAAATATCATTAGCCATAAACATAGTTTCAGAATTCTGCGGAATATGAAAACTAATGATGTCAGCATGTCTAAATAAAGCGCTCATGGCACATTCCATTACAAAATGATCCCCAAATCCTTTTTTATATTTATCGTAGGCCATGAGTTTTACATCAAATCCCCTTAATTTTTTTGCAAAAGCACTTCCGTTATTGCCATAACCAATGATACCAATAGTTTTGCCATCTAGCTCAACACCTCTATTGCCATCACGGTCCCAAATTCCTGATTTCACATCTCTATCAGCAGTATGCAAATGGTTCATTAGTGATAATAGCATTCCCAAAGCATGTTCGCCAACAGCATTTCGGTTTCCTTCTGGTGAGTTGTAAATTCGGATTCCTCTTTTTTTACAATAAGCAACATCGATGTTTTCCAATCCTGACCCAGATCGGGCAATAAATTGAAGCTGAGGAGCAAACTGAAGCAATTCTTCATTCATTGTATATCTTGATCGAAGTACAATTCCAGTTGCATCGATTAAGGCTGCTAAAATTTTTTCTTTAGAATATTCCCAAGCAAATTCGCATTGCATACCTGCCGCAGAAAGTCGTTCTGCTAATATGGGATGGACGCTATCTAAAAATATGACTTTCAAAAGTTAAAAGGGATAT
>CANHJY010000065.1 GCA_947461185.1 Flavobacteriales bacterium | reverse complement strand
TCTACCTTTTTTGTCGCTGGTGAAATTTACGTTTCAGATTCTTTATTAACCAAAGGATTTATTTCCAGAATGAAGTTCGATGGTTCGATTGAATGGATCGATACAATTGGGATTAATGGAAATTATGGTATCCGGGGAATTGATTTAAATGTTACAAGTAATAAGGTCAGTTATGTCGGTTGGCAACAGCAAATTGGAGAAACATTGAAAAACAGTCTGTTCGGCAAAGTAACCTGTAATGGTGTTTTTGATTTTGAGCAAGTTGAAGTTCCATCTTCAGGTGAGAAAATAATTGAACTTTTGACAAATTACGGAAATCTAGGAAAGAACTACATGTGTTTTAGTTATTTCGATGCGACATCGTTTAATGATAGTTATGATGTTGGTGTTTCAAAAGTAGGAGAGGGTCTTTACTGGGATGGACTGATAACCTCAATTAACTATCCACTTGAGGATGCTCCAGGTGAAATTATACCAACGAACGATGGTGCTGCGATTTATGTAGGGTATACTTCGGGTTTGGGAACTGGAGGAGGAAATGTTTACGTGATGAAGATCGGTCCTAATGATGTTTTTCCACCAATAGAATTCGATCCTGTACCTTTTTCATTGGTGACGGTTACAGAAAATCATTTTGAAAGTGGAATTTCAGTTTACCCAAATCCTTTCGATGAAGTACTGATTTTTAATGCTGCTCAGTCAAATGAAACCAAATATGCTATCCTTGATATTACAGGGAAACAAATACATTCAGGAAATTTCACAGGAACTGCGAATATTTCCACATCACTTTGGAAATCAGGGGTTTATATTGTGAAACTCTCTTGGGGAAATCAGGAGTTTCAGTATAAATTGCTCAAGTATTAACTACCATTCGAAGGCAGCTTCAGAAAACCATTTATTTTGTACCCTTAAAGTTTGTTCGATAACATCTCGTACACAGAATTTACCGCCATCAAATGGTGACTGGTAATGTGCGATTTTTTTGATTTCTATCGCTGCATCTTGAGGACATGCCGCAACACCCGCCTTACTCATAACTGGATAATCAGGAATGTCATCACCCATATACAATATGGTTTCATCCTCTAGATGATGTCTTCGCTTAATGTCTTCATACACATTCAATTTATTGAAGGAGGATAAATGAACTTCATGAACACCTAAACCCAACAGTCTGTCTTCTACAACTTTTGAATTTCCGCCAGTTACAATCATTATTTTAAAGCCCATTTTCACAGCATATTGTAAAGCGTAACCGTCTCTTGAATTCAAGACGCGAACAATATCATTTTCAAATAGCATAATTTCACCATTTGTTAGAACGCCGTCAACGTCAAACATAAAGGTGTTAATTTTTGAAAGTCTAATTTTATAGCTATCCATTTGGATTGTATTTCTTTTTTATCGATTCCGAAAGTATATTGTAAACAACCTTTTGCTCCTCATTCAAATGTTCAAGATGTTTTGAAATGGTATTTATATCATTTCTTTTTGCAGGACCTGTTTGAATATTTTTAGGATTGTTAATCAATAGGTTAGTAGTTGTTTTTTCAATTAATAGTTGAAGTTTGCTCCAGTCTAATTGATGTTCTTGAATGATATCGTATGCAAAGTTTCCAATGTGGTTGACAAAGTTATTCATCCAAACCGCTGCCAAATGATAGATCAAACGTTGTTCTGAATTTACTACATGTACTTCGGAGCTTATGATGGAAGCAAGGAAATGTATTTCATTGAGCAAATTTTCATCATTTGCTTCAATAAGAATGGGTATTGCTTTGAAATCTGAGGGTAATCTGTCACCAAAAGTTTGTAATGGATATAAAACACCTACATTATTCCTATTTTTAAATCTGTCAATCCCTAATGCACCGGAAGTGTAAATGACATTTAAATTCTCAGGAATTTGAGAAATTATTGTTTCAATACTATCATCGCTTACACATACAAAAACGTATTTCGATTTAAGTAAAGCAATATCTTGAACACAAGATGCATCAAATACTTGGGCAAGTTCTTCTGATTTACTCTTGTTGCGCCCGTAAACTTCATTTATTCCTATTCCTGACTTCACAAAAGCGTTACCCAAATGCCAGGCGATATTTCCTGTTCCGACAAGAGCAACGCTATTTTTTAACGTCATGAATGAATTTATTTACCGTGACACTGCTTATATTTTTTTCCGCTTCCACAAGGACAAGGATCGTTTCTGCCAATTTTCGGGTCAGCCACAACAGGCATTTGTTTTTCCTGCGGAGGCATTGAATTTTGTATTGCGTCAGCATAACCTTGACTTCCAGGATATTTAGCCGGTTGTTGTGTAGGCGTTATATCATTATTCGTTACTGATTTTTCGTAATTATGCTGATGTGTTACCTCTTGATTTGTACTCTGAACTTTTTGCTCAATTGGAATGTCCAATTTCATCAACAATTCAACCGCATCAGAATTTACGCGCTCTAGCATACCTTCAAATAGTTTAATGGATTCTAACTTGTAAATCAAAAGCGGATCCTTTTGCTCGTACTGTGCATTGTGAACAGCTGAACGCAAATCATCCATTTCTCTTAAATGTTCTTTCCATTCGTTGTCGATAATATTTAGAATAACATTGCGCTCAAATGCTTTTATTATGGCTTTGCCTTGTGTATTGTATGCTTCTTCAAGGTTAATGACCAATTGCATTTCTCGTTTTCCATCCGATAATGGAAACACAATATTCTTGTAACGATCCGACATCGTCTCAAAAACATTTTTTATTTGAGGCAAAGTCTTCTCTGCAATTTTATTATTCTTTCTCGAATAATGTTCGAGCGCAGAAAGATATACTTTATCTACAAGCACATTTGAATCCACAGTCTTGTATTCGTTCACATCAACTGGTGACTCTATCCCTAATAAACGCAATAAATCATATTCGAAACCTTCAAAATCTTCTTTGGTGTAGGATGCCACACGATTTCTACAAACGTTGTAAAGCATATTGTCGATATCCAATTCAAGACGCTCGCCGTAAAGTGCATTTTTTCTTCTTTCGTAGATTCTTTTTCGTTGCTGGTTCATTACATCATCATATTCCAACAAACGTTTACGAATACCAAAGTTATTTTCCTCAACTTTCTTTTGTGCTCTTTCTATCGATTTGGATACCATGGAGTGGGTAATAACTTCACCTTCTTTCAACCCCATTCTATCCATGATTTTGGCAATTCGCTCTGAACCGAATTTTCTCATTAAATCATCTTCAAGCGATACAAAGAATTGAGACGATCCAGGATCTCCTTGACGACCTGAACGACCACGTAGCTGTCGGTCAACCCTTCTCGAGTCATGCCGTTCCGTTCCAATGATGGCCAAACCACCACTTTCTTTAACACCTGCACCGAGTTTGATGTCTGTTCCACGACCCGCCATGTTCGTTGCAATTGTAACTGCACCTGCCTTTCCTGCTTCAGCAACGATTTCGGCTTCTTTTTGGTGGTATTTAGCGTTCAAAACTTGATGTGGAATGTTTTTCATTTTTAACATTCGACTTAAAAATTCTGAAATTTCAACAGTTGTTGTTCCAACCAGTACAGGTCGACCTGCAGCAACCAATTCACCAATTTCGTCAATAACTGCTGTATATTTCTCACGAGCAGTTTTGAAAACTAAATCGTTTTTATCTTTTCTAACAATTGGCTTATTGGTTGGTATAACAACTACATCCAAATTGTAAATATCCCAGAATTCTTTTGCTTCCGTTTCAGCTGTACCAGTCATACCAGCAAGTTTATGGTACATTCTGAAGTAGTTCTGTAAGGTGATGGTTGCATAAGTTTGCGTTGCAGCTTCAACCTTTACATTTTCCTTTGCTTCAATCGCTTGGTGTAAACCATCAGAATACCTGCGTCCTTCCATAATACGACCGGTAGATTCATCAACAATTTTAACCTTACCATCCATAATTACGTATTCCACCTCTTTTTCAAATAGGGTATACGCTTTTAAAAGTTGGTTAACAGAATGGATACGCTCAGATTTAATGCTATACTCTCTAATAAGCGCATCTTTCTGAACCAGATATTGATCTTTATCAAGGTTTTCTTTTTGAAGTTTTGCTATTTCTGAACCGATATCAGGCATAATGAAGAAATCTTTATCATCCCTTCCAGAAATCAAGTCAATTCCTTTGCTAGTCAATTCGATGGTATTGTTCTTCTCATCAATTACAAAGTAAAGTTCCACATCAATTTTCTTCATGTGTTTACCCTGCTCTTGCATGTAATAATTTTCGGTTTTCAGCAAATGCGCTTTGATTCCCGGTTCGGAAAGAAATTTAATTAAGGCTTTATTTTTAGGTAAACCTCTAAATGCTCTTAATAATGCAATTCCTCCATCTTCAAGCATTTGCTTGGCATCTTGACCAGGTTCAGCTGGATTATTAATGATGCTCAATAACTTCTTTGCATCGGCAAGACATTGCGTAACATATTGACGTTGCGCGTTAACAATGGACTCAACTCTAGGTTTGAGTTGTCCATATTCTTGTTCATCACCTCTTGGTGTTGGTCCTGAAATAATTAATGGGGTTCTTGCATCATCAATCAATACAGAATCCACCTCATCGACAATGGCGAAATGATGCTTTTGTTGCACCAATTCATCAACGCTACCTGTCATGTTGTCTCTCAAGTAGTCGAAACCGAATTCGTTATTTGTTCCAAAAGTAATATCAGCAAGATATGCTTGCTTTCTTTCTGCTGAATTTGGTCGGTGTTTATCAATACAATCTACTTTAAGACCATGAAATTGATAAAGCGGGCCCATCCATTCTGAATCTCGTTTGGCCAGGTAGTCATTTACGGTTACGACATGTACGCCCTTTCCGGCAAGTGCATTAAGATAAACTGGTAAGGTAGCAACCAATGTTTTTCCTTCACCCGTTTGCATTTCAGAAATGTTTCCTCGGTGTAAGACCGCTCCACCCATTAACTGCACGTCATAATGCACCATGTTCCAGCTTACATCGCCACCAGCAGCGGTCCATTTGTTCCACCAAATAGCTTTTTCACCTTCAATAGTGATTCCGTCTTTCTTTTTTGATAACTCAATATCAAATTCCTCAGCAGTAACTTCTAGTTTACCATTTTCTGCCCATCGTCTAGCCGTTTCTTTAACGACGGCGAAAGCCTCAGGCAATATTTCTGCTAATACTTCCTCTATTTTGTCATCAATTTTTTTAGATAACTTATCAATATTTTCGAATAGTTCTTCTTTTTCCTCGATAGGCGTATTGATGTCTGTGGCTTTTAATCTAAGCTCAGTAACTTCAGCTTCTAAACTCTCGATTTCTGCTTTAACTTTATTTTGAAAAACCTTTGTTTTCGCCCTTAATTCATTGTCTGAAAGCGATCGAAGTTGTTCGAAAAAACTATTTGTTTTGTCTATAATCGGCTGATATTCTTTTCTATCTTTCGCACTCTTGTCTCCGAAGAATTGTTTGAGTAGTCCTGCTAACATGTTAAACCTTTATTTCTATTGTGTTAAGAAGGGCAAAATTAATGAAATATTGCAAGTTTATGATATAAAAAAAAGGTTTTATCTCTTTAAATCTTGACCACTTTATACCTCGAGAAGATTTAGACCGATTATAAAATTTGATTTGTTAACATAGCCTGTTGAAACTTGTCTGTTCTATTGAATATTTGGATTGTCTTCAAAACGTATCTTTGTATTATGCATGAAATGATTTTAATCTTAGATTTTGGTTCCCAGTATACGCAGTTGATTGCAAGAAGAGTCCGGGAAATGAACGTTTATTGCGAGATCCATCCATGGAATAAAATTCCGAATTTGGATGGTAATATTAGAGGGGTCATTCTATCGGGTAGTCCTTTTTCTGTGAGAGATGAAAATGCACCAAAGCCTGACCTAGAATCAATTAAGGGGAAATTCCCTTTATTGGGTGTTTGTTTTGGTGCACAATATTTATCTCAGCGTTTTGGGGGAGAAGTTTTGCCGTCATCGATAAGGGAATATGGAAGAGCACATTTGTCATTTATTGATAGTGCAAACGCGTTGACTCACGGAATGACTGCAGGTTCCCAAGTTTGGATGTCACACGGTGATACCATAAAAAAAATACCAACGAATTATAAGATAATTGCAAGCACTGAAGATGTTGAAATTGCTGGTTATCAAATTGATGGTGAGCAGACATATGGTATTCAATTTCATCCTGAAGTATACCATTCCTTGGAAGGCGCCATTTTATTGAAGAATTTTGTTGTAAATATTTGTGGATGTTCGCAAGATTGGACACCAGCATCCTTTGTTGATGAAACGGTTAAAAATCTTCAGCAAACAGTTGGTGAAGATAAGGTTGTGTTAGGATTGTCTGGAGGAGTAGACTCCTCGGTTGCGGCAGTTTTATTGAATAAAGCTATTAGCAGTCAGTTGTTTTGCATTTTTGTTGATAATGGTTTGTTGCGCAAAAATGAATATCAAAGCGTTTTGGATTCCTATAAAAATATGGGCTTAAATGTGAAAGGTGTAGACGCTTCAGAAAAGTTTTATGATGCCTTAAAAGGTTTAACAGATCCAGAAGCAAAGCGAAAAGCAATAGGAAAAGTATTTATTGATGTTTTTGATGAAGAATCTAAACAAATCGAAAATGTGAAATGGTTGGGACAAGGTACGATTTACCCTGATGTAATTGAATCTGTATCGGTAAATGGTGGTCCTTCTCAAACAATAAAATCACATCATAATGTCGGTGGCCTTCCAGATTACATGCTTTTGAAAGTGGTTGAGCCATTAAGACTTTTATTTAAGGATGAAGTGAGACGAATTGGAAGGTCTTTACAAATTGACGATAAAATTTTAGGGCGTCACCCTTTTCCAGGTCCTGGATTGGGAATTAGAATTCTTGGAGAGGTGACAGCTGAGAAGGTACGTATTTTGCAAGAAGTGGATTCGATTTTTATTGAAGGTTTGAAGGAGCATCACTTGTATGACGACGTTTGGCAGGCAGGAGCAATTTTTCTTCCTGTTCAGTCAGTTGGAGTTATGGGAGATGAAAGGACATATGAAAATGCTGTAGCGCTTCGTGCTGTAACTTCTACTGATGGAATGACGGCTGATTGGTGTCATCTTCCTTATGAGTTTTTAGCAAAAATTTCTAACAAGATAATCAATCAAGTAAAAGGTATTAATAGGGTTACCTACGATATCAGTTCGAAACCTCCTGCTACAATAGAATGGGAATAGTTAACCAAATAATTCGTTTAACCATATGAAAAATCTTCTTTTTCTTTTTTTCTCTCTTTTATCTTTTGCAACTTTAGCCCAACTTTCATCTGCTCCCAAAGAAATTTTTAATGGGAAAAAATGTTATGTTCATATCGTTGAGTCTGGGAATACGGTTTATGGCTTACAAAAACGCTATAAGGTAAGTCAAGAGGATATTTTAATGTTAAATCCTGGCGCTGACAAAGGACTTTCAATTGGTCAAAAATTATACATTCCAGTTCCTTTGGTCAGCGTAAATCATGTGGTGAAGGCTAAAGAAACAATTTATGGTATAGCCAAAAGATATGCTGTTTCTTCTGATTCAATAACAAAAGATAATCCGAGTATTGCGTCAGGTTTAAAGGTAGGACAGCAGCTTACCATAAAAAATGTGGATCGAGAAGTGGCAGAAGAACCGCTTTTTACTGAAACAGATTACATTGTGGAGGATACTCCAAGATTAGAAATTGAAGAGGTCTTAGTTCAAGATTCATCAAAAGTAACTTGGCAAGATGCTGGTTTTGCACCAGGTGATAAATCTATAAACTATTCAGTGATGGAAGGTGAGACCTTTTACAGTATTGCGAAAAGGTTTATGGTTTCTGTTGATGATCTGAAATCTTGGAATAATATCAAATCAACAACGCTCAGTAAAGGAACCGTTTTAAAAATTAAAGTGTCTGATGAAATTGCTGAACAAATTGAGTTTGGAGATTTTTTTAGTGAAGAAAATGCATCGCCAATAATTAAAGAATATCCGATTAAGGATAACTACAAAATCGCATTGCTTTTACCTTTTTTTCTTGATAAAGGCGCTGGTTATTCTGAAAGTGTGGCAACTTTGGCAGCCGAGTTTTACATGGGAGCTCAATTGGCAATTGATACATTAAAGAAGCTCGGATTGAATGCAGAATTGCACGTGTATGATGTTCGTAGCGACTCTTTAACATTAAAATCAGTGCTCAATTCTGATGATTTTAAAAATACAGATTTGATTTTCGGGCCGATTTTCGCCGATTTTGGACCTATAGTAGCACGTTGGTGTAACGAAAATAATGCAAGGATGGTATGTCCTGCGCAGTCTGTTGTATCCATTTTAAAAAATAATCCTCACGTTTATCAAGCTGTTCCTACTGATGCCACATTGATGGAAGGTTTAGCCGCGTACATTTTAAAAAATCAAGCTGATGGTCAATTGATTATTATAAAATCAACTAATGAGAAAGACCTTGTGCTTTATGAAAGTTTTAGAAATGAATTTTTGACGAAAGAATTTTCAGGTGAACGACCTAAATTGGTAGAAGCTACTCCTCAAAATTTTAGAACTTTTATGAAGTCAGGCAAGAAAACAGTTGTCATCTATCCTACAAATGACAAGCAGTTGGCAAGTTCGTTTATGAATACATTAGTAACAGCAGGTAATAAAAT
>CANHJY010000064.1 GCA_947461185.1 Flavobacteriales bacterium | reverse complement strand
TGGACAACATGAAGTTGCTAGGTGACGAAAACACCCTCCAATTCACTGTAAAAAGTACAGCTGATGTACTGAAAAAGGACTGGACTGAGTTAAAAGCTAAAAATAAAAATGCAAAAGATTCCCTGGAGAAGAAGGTGCACACCTTTCAATTCAATTTGACTTCCCAGCAACTCAAAGAAATCGAAACTGTAAAGGAGCCTACCCGTCTCGCATGGGCCAATATTGCTCCTGACTCCTCCAAGGTGGTGTATGTAAAAAATTTCAACCTGTATTGGATGGATAAAGCCAATTTCTTGAAGGCCGTTAAGGATTTGAAGGATACCACGTTGGTGGAACAAGCACTGACCACCGATGGAGTGGCGGATTACGAATATGGCTGGGGAGATCGAGGAGAAGACAATGTAGAGGTTGAAAAAAAGAAAAACGATCGGAAACGTGCGCCTGTTCTTTGGAGTACAGACAGCAAGCAGTTTATCCTGACCCGTACGGATCAGCGTAAGGTGAAGGACCTTTGGGTGATTCACAACACCCGAGATCCTAGACCTACTTTGGAAACCTACAAGTATGCCATGCCAGGGGAGAAGGAGCAGCCGATATCTGACTTGATCCATTATTCCTTTGAAACTCAGAAGTTGAGCGACTTGCCAATTTCCACTTTTAAAGACCAGACGGTCTCGCTTTGGTCCACTACCCCTGCAGCCAATACCCGGGACGATGACTTTAGACCGACTACCTGGTTAGGGAATACCAATGAATTTTACTTTGCCTTGACCTCTCGTGACCTGAAGCGTGTGGATGTCTTGCGTTGGAATTTGAAGACCAACCAGAAAGAAGTGCTCATCGAAGAAAGAAGCAATACCTACATCGATTTTGAAAAACCAGAGTTGGTAGGCAATGACCTCGTTTGGTGGTCGGAGCGTGATGGTTGGGGACATTTTTACCTCTATGGAAAGGATGGATCCTTTAAGCGTCAACTTACCTCAGGTCCTTACCATGCAGCAGGTGCTGCGCGAGTAGATATAGGGTTACGTAAATTGTATTTTACCGCCAATGGTCGTGAAAAAGGAGAGGATCCGTACTACGAGCACTTGTATTCCGTGTCTCTGGATGGGGGAGCTGTTACCCTGCTGAATAAAGGAGACTTCAACCATGAAATCAGTATCAATGATCCAGCTTCCTATTTTGTATCGAATTTTTCTCGAGTGAACACGGTGCCAGCCTCGGTGCTCTACGATCGAAATGGTTCCAAAATCATGGATTTGGAGACGGCAGATCTGAGCCAGCTCATGGCGGCGGGATACCAGTTTCCTGAGCCTTTTACCTTCAAGGCTGACGACGGCATCACTGACTTGTTTGGCGTGATGTACAAGCCTTTTGATTTTGACTCAACGCGCAGCTACCCTATGATCCAATATGTGTATCCTGGTCCACAGACGGAGGCGGTCAACAAGTCGTTTGGTCGTGGGATGGACCGCACGGATCGCTTGGCGCAGTTTGGCTTTGTGGTGGTGACATTGGGCAACCGAGGTGGACATCCGGCTAGATCCAAGTGGTACCACAATTTTGGCTATGGAGACTTGCGTGATTACGGATTGGCAGATAAAAAGGCAGCTGTGGAGCAATTAGCTGATCGCCATTCTTTTATCGATCGACACAAGGTAGGGATCCAGGGGCATTCTGGAGGTGGATTTATGTCCACTGCTGCGATGTTGGTATATCCGGACGTATTTAAAGTGGCCGTTTCCTCTGCGGGAAACCACGAAAATAACATTTACAACCGCTGGTGGTCGGAGAAGCACCATGGGGTGCAGGAGAGAATCTTGCCAAGCGGGGATACCACCTTTGTGTATCAAATTGAGAAAAATCCAGACCTGGCTAAAAACCTAAAGGGACATCTGATGCTGAGCACGGGTGATGTAGACAATAATGTGCATCCGGCTGGCACCATCCGCATGGCCAATGCCTTGATTAAGGCTGGAAAGCGTTTTGAATTTGTGCTACTCCCTGGTCAGCGTCATGGGTATGGGGACATGACCGAATACTTCTTCTGGAAGATGGGCGATTACTTTGTAGCGCACCTGTTGGGTGATACTGCACCACCTCCGGTGGACATGGTGCAAATGCAGCGGGATAAGCCCAAGGATAAGTAATCCAATTAGTATATAGCAAACCCCTCAATAGAGGGGTTTGTTGTTTTTAGAAGTAAGGCATTAAAAAAGTTGGATTGGAAAACACTTAAACCCAACTTTAAATAGATGGTTTACATAACATTTAAATACTTTTTTTAGAAGAAAGTTGTATTTTTTAAAATTTGAAAACAGTTATTTTCACAAAATAAAATTATTGATTATTATTACTTAATTTTATTTTTAAATTATTTAATAACTTCTCAATACTATGAATAAGCAAAGATTAGCCATTTTAATAACTGCGGCCGTAGGTGCATTGTCTACATTTATGCCTTGGGCTAAAGCACCTATAATTGGATCTGTTCCAGGTAGTGACTTTGAAAACGGATTAGGATGGATCTCCTTTGGATTGTTTGCCGTTGCAATTGTATTGTGTCTTTTGGATGATAAGCAGAAGAAACTTTCTGGCCCTCCATTAATTGGTGCAATAATTACCCCTTCCTTGGCCGCATTATTGGGTATAGGAACAATATGGAATTTTTATGCTAAAATCAGAGAAGCTAAAGCAGAAGCCGAGGAAGCACTAGATAAATTAGGAGGAAATCCTATAGCTGATGCAGGAGGACAAATGATTGATGCATTTGCCAAGAGTACCGGAATTGAATTTGGTTTGTATTTTGTGGTTTTGGCGGGGATTTTAACACCTCTTTTTGCCTTGTTAATTAAAGATAAGGATGAAGTTTCCTCCCCTACGGAAAACGATTTGGGTTCGGTTTTTTTAAGTGCAAAAGCATTTATTGTTTATTTTTCAATCCTTCTAATTTTGCCATTTATTTTTGTGGTAATACGAGGTGGTAACTCGGAAGGAATGAGCTACGCTTTTATCATTTTTTCTATTTTAATCTGTTCCCTTTTGCCTTTGAAAATTGCCAAGGCTAAATCATTCACAAGGTTAAATATCCTTTTTAAAGTAAATTTAATTGTTTGGTCAGTCGCATTGATATGGCTTCCAATTCAACACGAAATTTCTTTTTTTAGCACCTATGCTCTGCATAGTTTGTATTATGATTTTACCGAGTATTATTCATTTTTCTTTGTTCTTATAGGAGGACTCGCTCTTACTGCCGATGTATTTGAAAAAGAAGGAAAGACAATTGATTTTTTCAGAAAGATTTCCATATTATTTAACCCTAAATTATGGCTTTGCACAATCCTTATTGCATTGTTTTCTGTCACCACCTACAAGTTTTTCACGGTTCATATTTTGAGTTATGAAGAAATGGAAACATTCAAATCAAAGAATGATATCTTTTCTGGTTCCTGGTATTATGTGAATCAGGATACTACCGCTGTGGAATTTGTTAATTTTTATTTTAATTACGATAGACATGGTGAAACCGGTGAAGTTAAAATAGATTATACCGCTCAAATTATTGAAAATGGAGCCTTTCAAGTGAAAAATTATTCCCCGAAAACCTCTATGATTTTGGATTATACCCAACAAATTTCGTTTCCGCTATTATTTGAGGATGTGATAAAAGTGGAAGGGGTAGATGAAAAAGAATTGAAAGGGAAAATCTTTTTTTCGAATGGCTCATCTAAGGGATTTGTATTTTACCGAGATAGTGAAAAATTGAACGAGTTGGTTACAGCAAAAGAAAACCGACAATTAGCTTCTGAAACATTTGACTTTGAGTTTGGTGAGGAACAAGAAGGGGTATTTGAAAAGTCTTTTGTAGTGAATTCCGAAAAAACGTATTTCCACAATGGTCCTAATACTTCGCAGCGTAGAAAAGCCTACTTGGTAAAGGGCGATACAGGTACCTTCAATGCTGTAGTGGATGGGTTCGTTTTTGTCCGTTATACCAATTCAAGGGGAGCAGTTTCCGAAGGTTGGGTTCAACTTTCTGATTTGGAAGTTTACTAAATCAATAAATTATTGTTTCATATCAATTAAGGCTAGCTTTAGAAACCAGGGGGCTATTTTCACCTGCTTCATTTCAAAAAATTGTCATCTATGTGACTAAAGTTGGCTCAGTTGAATTTATTGGAAGCAAATCATTCTTGGAAATACGCCTTCATGCGGTTACCTTTCGCTTAGTATTTTGCCAGAATTTATAAGCTTTAACAAGAGGAAATGCCAAAATGTGTTTGTATGGGGGCCAAATTGAAATGCACCTTTGGTGCTGGTCCTAAAAATATGATGGTACTTCCTATTGCGAGGGTAATGAATGCCAAGGTTAAGTCCATAGCAGGGCAGTTGGACATTATTCCCATGTTGAATATTCCAGCTTTTGGAAATTGCCTATCTCCACTTAATCCCATGAATTGGAAGATGATTGGCCCTATACCGGTTTTTGTACCAGGTCGATGCATTCCCATTCCCATTATGCCTTGGGCCCCAGTGGCCAAAAAACTGAAAATTGGAGGCAAACCAGCCATGCTTCAGAATAGCAAAACCATGTGTGTTTGGATGGGTCAAATCACGGTGCAAAAGCCAGGATTAACGAACGTGCAGTCGAAGTAATTTTATTTTATTGCAGCTTTGGTTAGGGTAGTTATTTTTTTGAATTTGAGTTCTAGGTTTTCGTTACACATTCAAAAGGAGTTGTGAAAAAAATACCGACGTTGTTTAGTAATAACATAATTAGACAACCTAGTCCTGAGGCTCCTTTTTTTGTGTTCGATGATTAAGGTTAGCTTATGGATCAGATTTAGGTCCAACAAACCCGAAGTTTGAAGTTTTCAATATTTTTAATAGAACTTCGTCAAAGTCCTCAACTTGTTCCTGTCGGCAAATTTTTCGAATTTGGCTAAAATGAGCGTAATTTAATGAGTCTAGCCTACCGTAGGCTATTTTTAGAGTATTTATGGCACTAGGATTTTGCTTATCAAATTGGTAGTAATCCAATTTTGCCGCTGCTATTTGACTCCTAATCTGAGAAGATTGTTCTTGGTGTTCTTTGACCAATTCGTAATACAGTTCTCTTTGATTTTCATCAAATGCCAATTCTTTAACTATGATTTCCTTAAGCTGCGGTCCATCCAATCCTTTAGGGCTTTTAAAATGATTCAAGCCAACCCACATTAGGGTACCAAGGTTTAAAACAAGCAGCAGGCCAGCTATTCCTGGCCACCATTTTTTTATTGGTGTCATCATGCTTTAATAAGTTAGATTAGGTATGCTATATAGGATTGCGATTTGCTCGAATTGTTGTTGAGCAATTTTCTGTTCTTCAATAAAATGTAGTGCAATAAAAAATCCTGAAAAAAACAGGGCAGTCAAACTAGCCGCTACCATCCAGTGGATTATTTTTTCCTTTTCTCTTTCTTGTCTGTGGACTATAAGATTAGGCAACACTTCATTTTCTTGGTGCCATAAACCTAATCCTCTAATGGCATTTAAATGTTCTTCTAACTTTTCGTCTTCTTTCATTTTATTTTTTTTTTTATGGTTTCTTTAGCACGGCTGACCAAGGATTCGATTGCTTTGATACTTAGATTCATCAATTCACTTGCCTCTGAATATGAAATTTCTTCAATTTTAATAAGGGTGAATGCCACACGTTGGTTAGGGCTTAAGGTATCAATGGCTTTGTAAAGTGCGATTGCCTTTTCTTTGTTTTCTAAGAGTATATCTGGATGTAGAGTGGTTGATGTTATGCTTTTTGCTTCGTCAGGCATCCACCAGGGTAGAAAACTATAAATTTTAGCTCTTCTTTTTTCTTTTCTTAGTTTCTCTAATGATTTATTAATGGTAATCCGAATAATCCAAGTGGCTAGGGAGGATTGACCTTTGTAGTTTTTGATGGATTGGTATACTTGGATAAAGGTTTCTTGACATACATCCTCTGCTTCTTCTTTATTTCTTAAAATCTGCATTGCGTGATGAAAAACACGCTTTTGGTAAGTAAGGACCAAAGACCTGAACGCCTCTTCATCTCCTGAAATCAGTTTTTTAATTTGATTATCCATAGTTAGTATAACTCTTAGATGATTCTAAATCCCCAATTCTTCGGTCAGGATTATTTTTTTTTTTCGAAGGATTTTTTTCTCGCAATCATCTAATTGTAAAATAGAAAAAAAGCAATGCCAAATCTCATTCGAAGTCTCTTGTTCTGCAGTTTTTTACTTGTTGCGTGTTCTACATCTGAAGACATAAGTCCTTCTAATGAGACCGATGTTAGGGTTGAAGTAGACCCTAATTTGTTTATTACTGATGGATTAGTAGGAACAATTACAAAAGTTGAAAAAACGCTTTCAAACGGAACAATTGCTACTTGTTATAAAATAACAACTACAAAAAAACCTTCAGACCACGCCATGGGACCATGGTGTCCAAACACAATCAATGACGATTCTAGTAAAGGTGGTGTATGGTTTGAAAAAGGAAATTTGTACGATGTTGATGGTGCTTTTATTAAAAATTTAGCAACATTTTACAATGATGCCAAATGGAAACTTTATACAAGTGATGGAAACATTCAAATTACTAACTCCAAGGAAGCCTGTTTAGCTGCAGCAAGACCAAATGTGGATCCTCAATACCAGAACTATTGTGTGGAATGTCAACCTTCCTATTTTTCAAATATTACTATAACCTACTACATTCCCGTAAAACCCATAAAATTAAATGGTACAGTAAGCATTGGCGGGGGAGGGCCAAATGCTGGACCGGTAGGAGTAGCTTTTAATGGTGTTAATTTTGATCCGCCAGCTCCTACCCAAGCGATTTTGGGGGCCTATACATTAGCCCCAATGGATGATGCGGGCGGGCATGTAAATGGAGTTGTTGGGTACCATTATCATGCCGCAACTGGAAAAAGTAAAAAAATTGAACAAGCAGATGGTCATGCTGCCATGATTGGCTATGCAATGGATGGATTTGGTTTGTTTGAATTGTTGGATGTGAAGGATAAAGAACCTACTGATTTGGATGCTTGCAGAGGGCATTACGATACAGTCAGAGGGTACCATTACCATGTTGCAAAACCAGGAACAAACAGTTTTATTGGTTGTTTCCATGGTGCTCAGGGGACTGTAGAAGTAACTGGTAACTAATGAAAAAAATTCTGCCTTTATTGTTTCTTTTTCCATTATTGACGTTTGGCCATTCTTCACAGCTATCTACTTTTGCTTTGGTAAAAGACGCAAATGGTACTTGGACCGCACATGTTAGTGCCTCATTTGAGGCATTTGAAATGGTTTTAGAAAAGAATAAAACCCGTTCTGCTCGTGAATTTCAAGAAGAACTTATTGAAAGGATAAAGAATTCGATCCAAATCCGTTTAGGGTTATTCAAATCAGTTACCCTGAGCAATGGACAATTGCATCTAGGTCACCAATCTGACGTGAAATTTCTAGTACATGGATTATCCGAGCAAGTAGAAACCTTAGCAATTCAAAATCAAATTTTTAAGAACCACAATAATCACTTCGTTGTATTCAAGGTAATTAATGGTACGGTAGAATCTAATCAGGTTGTTTTGAATTCATTAAACGATTTCTCCGCTACTGTAGATTTGATGCCGACTAGGATCGTAGTGAAATCAGCATCTGCTTTTCCTTCTAATTATTACTATCTTTCATTGTTAATCATACCTATTATGTTGTTGTTCTCCTTCATCTATTCTAAAAGAAAGATTCTTTCCCTTGTGGCCTTGGCCATTTTGTCTTTTTCCTGCTCAGAAGATGACAATCCTACCACCACCCCAACTGTAGATGCAACCGTTCCTGAAGTGTATAAAAAGATCTATGGTGCAAGTAGTATTACTAGTGATGGAACTTACATTACCATCAAAACCAAGGGTGTTCCTGATCACAAAAGCCCTTACTATGGCACCACAAATAGCTTGTATCAAGCCTATTCAGGAACCACTTTTGGTGGGTTGAATTTCAGTAAAAACCCCAACACGATTGTCGAACAATCCGGAACATTTAAAATCCCAGTAAACCCTAAAGTAGCTTCTACTCATGCTGCCACTCCACTCGGACCCATCGGCATTGCAATCAATGGGGTGCCGTTTTTCAACCAGTATGCAGGTCCAAATAATCAGGAATTAACCGGTGAAATGGCAAGTTTTGACCAGTTTTATGGTCATCCTCAGCAATCTGGAATGTACCATTACCATGTCGAGCCACTGCATCTAACTACCGTGAAGTCCACCAAATCTGGGCTTATGGGATTTTTATTGGATGGTTTTCCAGTATATGGGCCTCAAGAAGAAAACGGCACAACCGTAAGTAATTCGAACTTGGACGTGTACCATGGACACACGCATGCAACGCTAGATTTTCCATCAGGAATCTATCATTACCATCTTACTGGGACAGCTCCCTACTTGAATGGGAATGGTTTCTATGGAACACCTGGTACTGTTTCACAATGATGAAATACCTCCTTCTTTTTTGGATTTTGTGGGGCTGTTCCAATCCAGCACCTGAAGCCATATTGACTGTAGAGAAAAAGTATTTTCCTTCTGGAAAAATCATGGAAATACGACACTTCAGTAATGGGGCTAAAAACGGACTTCAAACAGGGTTTTGGGAAAACGGCAATAAACGGTTTGAATACGTTGCAGTAAACGATGCCTGTGAAGGTGAATTAAGGGAATGGGCAGAAAATGGACAATTGTTTCACCTGGCCACCTACAAAAACGGTCGGGAAGAAGGGGTGCAAAAAATGTGGCATGCCGATGGCAGGATACGATCCAACTTTGTATTAATCAACGGCCGACGGTATGGATTATTGGGAACAAAAAATTGCATCAATGA
>CANHJY010000063.1 GCA_947461185.1 Flavobacteriales bacterium | reverse complement strand
TGTATTGATGTTGTTGCCAACGACAATAGTGTTTTCGCTGCGTTTGAAAATGGATTACTAGAATACGATATCAACGCATCTGAAACGAGTCTTTGGACAGATGTTAATGGCTTATCTGATATTTCAATTACTTGTTTAGCATATGATGAAATCAATGAGGCGATTTTTATAGGTTATAGCAATGGAAATATCGATAAAATTAAAAACAATGAGGTTTTTAATATTCCCGCAATACGTTTGGCAGAAATTCAAGGTAATAAACGAATCAATCGTATAGTTCCTTATGGTGATTTTATTTATTTCGCTACAGGATTTTCAATTGTGAAAATTGATCCAATCAAGAACGAAGTCAAAGAAACATTTTATCCTATAAATGATGGTTCCCCAATTGTCGATGTAGCTTTTAAAGGTGACTCTATTTATGCATTAACGCCTTCAAAATCTTTCAGAGCTAATCTTAACAACTTTGCCTTGGCTGATCCTTCCCAATGGAATTTGGAAAGTAGGGTTCCTGTGCTGACTTTTGATGGATATAGTGATATTGAAATTATCGAAGATCGCATGTACTTTTTGAAAAAGGATACGCAATATGGATTAGATACCGTTTTTCAAGTCACAAATACAGGAATCAATATTGTTTCTGATATTAATTTTAGTAATGAAATCAATTCTCTTGATGCGGAAAACGGAAGATTGATAATGAATATGGATGGCGCTATCAATACTTTAAATTCAAGTAATTCGGTTGAATTTTCAATTTCTACTTATACCTTACAAGCTTGGATAGCGCCATTAAATACCGTTCGACGAAACAATGTAACATGGATGGCAGATAAAACAATGGGTCTTATTCGTTTCAATAATGAATATGCGATGATTCCTGTTCCTTTTGACGGTCCGCCAAAGAATGAGTTTTATGCGATGGATTGGCAAAATGGAAAACTAGCCATCGCTGGTGGAGGGCTCTCTTCAATTGCGAACACATTCAGTGGATCCGGAGTTTATACATTTGAAGATGAGAAATGGGCCTTATTTGATCGCGACAATATGACGCTTTGGAACAATCAACCCATTTGGGATTTTTTGAGTGTTTCGATTGATCCTAAAAATCCAGATAGAATGGCTGTGGGGTCGTACTCTGAAATACCAGTTTCTATATTAGAAAATGGAACACAGGTAACTGATACCTTTACACCGAACAACTCAACACTCAATTTTACCCAAGCAGGAAGTGAATGGTCTTTAGTATCTTCTTTACAATATGATGAGAAAGGAAATTTATGGGTGCTCAATGGATTTTCAGAAACACCGTTAAATGTTTACAGTAAAGACGGCACATGGTACGCTATAGATTGCGGAACGGCAGCTAAAAACAAATTCACCAAAAAAATCGTGATTGATTATAATGGCAACAAATGGTTTTCCATTGAAGGTGTGGGTGTGTTAGGTTATAATGAAAATGGAACGCTTGCGGATCCATCTGACGACAATCTTGTGGTTTTAAATAGTGGTCCACTTAGCGGGGAACTCCCGTCGAATTCCGTAAATGCCATCGCTGTGGATTTTGATAATGAAATCTGGATAGGAACAGACAATGGTTTTGCCGTTCTCTATAATTCTGAGGGCGCTTTCGATGCCTTACCTGGGGAATACAATACCGATAGAATTAAAGTGCAATTCGAAGGAAATGTTGAATATGTTTTAGGAAACACCAATGTTACAGATATTGAAGTCGATGGCGCCAATAGAAAATGGTTTGGTACAGCCAATTCTGGTATTATTTTATTGTCTGCCGATGGTTTGGAGGTTATTGAGCAGCACACCACTGAGAATTCACCATTAATATCAAACAATATCATCGATTTAAAACTTGATCAAAATACCGGGGAGCTTTTTATTGTTACTGACAAAGGTTTGGTGTCATACCGCACTGATGCAACATATCAGGATGCAAGTTATTCCAATGTTACTGTTTTTCCGAATCCGGTTAGACCTGAATTTCAAGGCCCAATTACTATTCAAGGTATTCGTTATGATTCAGATGTGAAAATTACTGATGTAGCAGGAAATTTGGTTTATAAAACTGTTTCCAATGGCGGTACAGCAACTTGGAATGGTAAAACGCTTGATGGAGATGATGTAACAACAGGTGTATATCTGATTTGGACAGCGCCTGTGGAGGGTGACGGTAGATTTGTTGGTAAAGTTCTTGTGGTTAGGGAGTAACAGTGAAACAAGTAACCAAAGGCATTGTCCTTAGTAAAATAAGCTATTCTGAAAGTAGTTTAATCGTTGCAGTCTATACCATGGACTTTGGGATTCAAAGTTTTCTTTTTCAGGGAGGAAAAAAAAGAGCTGCTGCCATATTTCCTCTTGCACTTGTTGAATGTGTTTTTTATAAAAGACCGGAAAGTGATTTGGCAAAGGTTACTGATATGTCATTATATAAAGTGAATCATGCCATAACCTTCAATCATGGAAAAATGGTTTTGGCTTATTTTATTGCTGCGGTGATTAAAGCTTGCTTTAAACATGGGAACCATGATATGTCTACTTATCTGTTTTTAGAAAGGAAAATTTGTGAATTGAACGATACGGATGATATGAGTTATTTTCCGATTCAGTTTCTTATTCAATTGAGTGATCTTTTGGGTATAGCGCCTCAAGTTAACGAGCAAAATTGTAAATATTTTTATCTCGAAGATGGGGAGTTTAGTAATGTTGTTAAAATGAACATTAATGTGGAAGAAGGAAAGCATATATCCTATTTGCAGCAATATTTAATAGAAGGAGGGTCCATTGAGCAAGTGTCACATGAAACCAGAAAACAATCATTGGAAACGATGGTAAGGTATTATCAGATTCATGTTCCTAACTTTCATGTAGATCAAGCGTTGGAGGTAATTCGCTCGACACTTTACGATTGAGTGCATAAAAAATGGCTGCCAATTTAGACAGCCATAAAGTTGCAAGCTGAGAGCCTTAAAAAGTTAATAAATAAACGACATCAATAAGTGTCTTTTATAAAGATAGAAGAAAAATCAACATGCTCCATTTCGTTGGTTTTAAAATTTTTAACACGCTTGTTGATCATAACCATAAAATCATCGTTGACAATCGGTATTACAGGTGATTCATTAACAATTATTTGGCTACAAGCTTCATACAAAAGATTTCTTTTCTTTAAATCTTGTTCCTTGCATGCTTGAAGTAACTTATTGTTAAATTCATAATTATTGAAATTGAATGTATTAATAAAATCAGCTTGCTGTCTTCTATCGTCAAAATAGAATAAACTAAGAAAACTTTCAGCATCAGGGTAGTCAGCAACCCAACCTGAACGCCACATTTTTGCCGTTCCATCGGAAATAGCTCGCTCTTGTTCGAGCAATGTGCACAATTTAATATTCACTTGAACACCTAGAACTGATTTTAATTCATCGGCAATTCCTAAGCACATTTTGTGAGTGATTGAGCCTTTTATAGCATTAACATAAAAATCAATTTCAGGAAATCCTTTACCATTCGGAAATCCACTTTTCTTAAATAATTGACGCGCTTTTTCATCGTCATTAGATATGTCTCTGATATTTGTATTTGAAAATTCTCCCATTGATGGTACAAATCCGTAATGAGCAGGATAGCCATCGCCATTCATCCATTCATCCGTAACCACATTTCTGTTAATGGCATAGTTAAATGCTTGTCTTATCTTTGCATCATTAAATTCAGGGCTTGAACAATTGAATCCTATATAATCAATGCTATAGCTGGATTTGGATTCAACTTGGTGCTTTACATTTTTTCCATTTTGTGCGTCTTTTAAGGAGCCTAGTAGGAACTCAATTTGATCACCCGGAATATCGAAAATCATGTCAATTTCTTTGTTGTTGAATGCTTGAAGTTCAGTCTTTTTATCTTGAACATATGACATGACAACTTTATTCAAAAAGGGCAATTGATTTCCAAATTCATCCTTTCGCCAATAATTTATATTCCTTTTCAAAATGATTCCATTTTGATCCATCTTTTCAAGTATAAATGGCCCAGTACCGACTGGATGGTAAGCAATTTGTTCACCATAGGTTTCATATGCTTCTTTCGGGAAGATTCCTAAATGAATCATTGTTAAAATTTTATCGAATCCAACGAATGATTCTTCAAGTTCAATCTGTAGGGTCTGTTCATCAAGAATTTTAATACCAGGAACACCAGTATTGGTTAATTTCAATTTAGTTTTTTCTCTAAAGGCACTAGCACCTTTAATTCTATTCAAAAGTTGCGGACCGAACTTATTTTCTTTCAGTCCAGAGCAAGCAAAATCTAAACTGAACTTTACATCTTTAACACTCATTTCTCTTGCAACACCATTGAAACAAGCATCGTTATGGAAAAACACACCCTTCCTAATTTTTAGGGTAAAAATGGTGGCATTTTGATTAACAGTATAAGATTCGGCAAGTCCTGGTTTGATTTGCATCGTTTCCAAATCCAACTTCAGTAATGTTTCAAAAATTTGAGCAGTTATTCTTTGACTATAAGCGTCTTGTGATGCTAAAGGAAATAGCGTATTAATTCGTTCTGGTGATGAAAATTTTAATTCCCCACCATAAAATTTGCCTCCTTTTGCAATTAAAGGTTGTTCAATAGCTGACTCTTTTCCCCCGCATGAAATGAGTAGGATCGACAAAAGTAAAAAAGGCAGTAATTTATTTATAAATCGCATCCTATCAAAGATAGAATAAAATGTAATTGAAAATCTTAATACCCAATTTTAACCCGTACCCGATCAAGAACCTCTTGAGCCACAGTTTTGGCTTTTTCAGCACCTTTCGCTAGAGCATCATCTAACTCGGATTTATTGGCCATTAAATCATTGTAGCGCTTACGTTCATTCGCAAAATGCGTAAGTATCAAATCGAGAAGTTCCTTTTTAGCATGACCATAACCATACCCGCCATTGATGTAATTTTCTCGCATCTTTTGAATTTGATTTTCGTTGGCTAAAAGTCGATAAAGCGCAAAAACGTTGCAAGTATCTGGATCTTTTGACTCCTCTAATGGTTTACTATCAGAGACAATTCCCATAACCTGTTTTTTAAGTTCATTTTCAGGAAGAAAAATATTGATTGTATTCTCTCTTGATTTACTCATTTTATGGCCGTCTGTTCCTAAAACATACATTGTTGTTTCAGCTATTTTTGCCTCAGGTAAAACAAATGTTTCGCCCATTTGGTTATTAAAGCGAGATGCTACATCTCTCGTAATTTCTATATGTTGCAATTGATCTTTCCCCACAGGAACATATGCGGCATCGTAAAGTAAAATGTCAGCAGCCATTAGCATTGGGTAGGTAAACAATCCGGCATTCACATCCTCTAAACGATCTGATTTATCTTTGAATGAATGCGCAAGTGTTAAACGCTGATAAGGAAAGAAGCAGCTCAAATACCAGGATAATTCTGCGGTTTGAGGAACATCGGATTGTCTGTAAAAAACAACTTTCTCAGGATCTAATCCGCATGCTAACCAAGCCGCTGCCGTGCTGTAAGTGTTTTCTCTAAGTTGGTCGCCATCCTTAATTTGTGTTAGCGAATGCATATCTGCAATAAACAAAAAGGATTCATTTCCTGGTTCATTAGCCATTTGAATAGCTGGAATTATCGCCCCTAAAAGATTGCCTAGGTGAGGTGTACCTGTACTTTGAATCCCAGTTAAAATTCTTGCCATTGTTCGATTAATCAAATTTCCACGAATTTAGTTATTTTGAACATAAGAAATCAGCTTGTGTTTGATGTATTAAATAGTATTTTTGAAGCATGAGAATCCTTTTAGGTAGTCTTGGTTTTATATGGAAATGTTGGGTTGGACTTGTGTTTTGCATTTTTGCTTTGCTTCTGTACCCACTTTTTTTCATTGTTTTATCCAACCCGAAATGGAAAAAGAAATCTTTTAGGCTTTTTATTTTTTGGAGCTGGTTGATGCGGATTTTCTGTTTATACCCCGTTCGATTTAAGAAAAAATCTACGCTACCAAATGCACCATATATTATCGTTGCCAATCATGCATCTTACTTAGATATTTTTTTAATGTATTCTATCTTGCCAACTTCGCCATTTCTATTTTTAGGTAAAGGTGAGATTTTGAAATATCCGATTATCAAAACATACTTTAATGGATTAAATATACCCGTTCATAGAAAAGATAGGGTGAAAGCGGCAAGGTCCTTTATTATGGCTAAAGATGCAGTGGCCAATGGTTGGTCTTTGGTTATATTTCCCGAAGGAGGAATTCCTGATGAAGACAACCCTAAAATGGTTCCATTTAAAAAAGGCGCGTTTCGATTGGCCAAGGAATTAAAAGTTCCGATTGTACCAATTTCATTTACTAATAATTATAAGTTGTTTTCTGATCCTACTCAATTGCTCGGTCCTGCAAGACCAGGAGTTTCAAAAGTTTACATCCATGACTTTGTAAGACCCGAAACTTATGAGGAAATGACAGAATCAGAATTGAGTAATTATTGTTTTAGTATAATTAATGGACCTATTCTGAAAGACAATCCTTTTCTTAAAGATGAGGTAATGCATGAATAGTAAAGGTTAAATATTGTATTTTTGGAGCTATGAAACTTTCAGATGAGACAATTGAGCATATTGCACATCTTGCGCGTTTAGAATTTGAAGGCGAAAGTAAGTCGGCAATAAAAAAAGATTTGGAGAACATCATTGGCTTCATGGATAAATTAAGTGAATTGCCTACGGAAAATGTTGAGCCATTGATTTTCATGAGCGATGAGGTGAATAAATTGCGAGACGATGTTACTGTTTCGTCTATTTCTCAGCAGGACGCATTGAAAAATGCCCCTAAGAAAGATTCAGATTATTTTAGAATACCCAAAGTTTTAGAAAAATAGTTTTTAGTGTCGCTCAAAAACAAAACTGAAAAGCGTCACGATCCCTATGCAGTGCTTCGCATTAAAGAGTTCAATTTTTTTCTAATCACAAGATTCTTTTTAACAATGGGCATCCAACTACAAAGTGTTGTTGTGGGATGGCAAATTTATGAACTCACTCATGACGTTGTTTCGCTTGGTATGATTGGATTAGCCGAAGCAATTCCGTTTATTATTGTGTCTTTCTTTTCTGGCCATGTTGCGGATACTTTCAATCGAAAATGGATTGTTTTAATATTCAGTTCTTTTCTACTGTTGGTTACACTTTTCTTACTCTATGTCAGTCTTTCTCCTCAAGATCTTTTGCATATTTATGGTACAACTCCAATTTATGCAGCCGTCGTCTTGATTGGTTTAATTAGGGGGTTTATTGGTGCGGCACTTCCATCTTTTATGTCTCAAATTGTACCGAGATCATTGTACACCAATGCCGCGACTTGGAACAGTACCGTTTGGCATATTGGGTCTATATTGGGTCCAGCTTCAGCAGGATTGCTTATTGCAGTTGGTTACAGCGCAGCCTATGCTGTCGACTTCATTTTAATTGCTATTGCAATTATTGCATTTGCATTTATTCAAAATCATCCCATACCCAAAAAAGAAGTTAAGGAAGGAATTACCAAAAGTATAAGTGAAGGGCTTAAGTTTGTTCTTAAACATCCAATTATTTTAGGGGCTTTGTCTTTGGATTTGTTCGCTGTTCTTTTCGGAGGAGCTATTGCATTATTACCGGCTTTTGCAGATGAGGTTTTGCATTCTGGCGCAATCGAACTCGGATTTTTGAGGGCAGCTCCTGCAATTGGAGCGGTAATTATGGCTTTAATCATTGCTTATCGACCTCCCGAAAAAAATGCCGGAAGAAATTTATTTATAGCTGTTGCGGCATTTGGGTTATCAACCATATTTTTTGGGTTATCCACCAATTTTTATTTGGCGTGGTTCTTCCTTTTTTTGACAGGAGCCTTCGACAATGTCAGTGTGGTAATACGCCATACTGTTCTTCAATTGTGCACACCAGAAAACATGCGTGGTCGTGTTTCGGCGGTGAATGGAATTTTCATTGGTTCGTCAAATGAGATAGGAGCATTTGAATCTGGAATAACAGCTAGAGCATTTGGTTTAAAGCCTTCAATAATTCTAGGTGGAATTTTAACAATTCTTGTTGTTGTTGTTACAGCTCGATTAACGCCGAAACTAAGGCGGCTGAACATGGAGGATTTGAATTAATTACTCTTCTTTAAAATGAAATGGGTATTCCCCGAAGTAATTTGCGAGTCTGTTTACTGTAAAAACACTTTTCGAATAGCGATTGGAGAGTGCAATAATGGTAACCGTATCCGATCTCAATGTTGCAAACATCGCAGTGTTTCCATGCCACCACCCCGAGTGAAAAAAGTATTTTGACTTATCTGTCTCTTCAATTATTCTAATTCCTAAACCATAATTGTTTCTTCCTTCTTTTTCGTAACTGTAGCCTTTGAAAATTTCATTTTTCAGCGATTGACTTAAAAATACATGGCCGTATAGCGCCTTATCTAATTGTAATAAGTCAAGTGCTGTTGTATACAAGTTTTTATCCCCATAAATTCCATCTAAAAAATCGTCATTTTGAAGTTGAAATTTGCTATTGTAAGATAATGCAGCTTTTTGGAATAAAACATGGTTATTTTTGATCTCACGAATAAAGGAGTTTTTCATCCCTAGAGGCTCAAAAACTAGATTATTCATAGCTTCCGGGAAATTTTTACCGCTTACCTTTTCTACTATTAATGCAAGTAAAGCATAGTTGGTATTGCAATACGAAAAATGGGTGTCAGGTGGATAATTGAGTGGTATTTTATTTTTAACGAGCATATTTAAGATGTCGCTATTCTTCATTATTTGATTTTTATCCCATATCGTTTCAGAAAAATAGGCGTAGTATGGAATTCCACTTCGATGATTTAATAGCATTCTTAT
>CANHJY010000062.1 GCA_947461185.1 Flavobacteriales bacterium | reverse complement strand
TGGATGTTCCCATGGTGCAATTTGGATGGAGCAAAGCAGAAGGAAGACATGTTTACTTCGGAGAAAAAAGTAAAGAGGATTCTGAAATTCGCAAATCGAGTGAATTGAAAGATGCAGCTCACTCCATTTTTAAGGATCGACCATTAATATCCAATCAAAATCTAATCAAGGCAGTGATGGAACACATGGATGTCAAGGAACGCACCGCTAGAGCATACATAAAGTATATGAGAGAACATGAAATCATTGAAAGAAGCGCAGGAAATCCGCAGGAATACCAACTTTTTACCATGCCTTTCTAACGAATTTCCCATGGTTTTCCCATGAGATTACCGGATTTGCCCCCCATTTCCGGTGAAAGTCCTCGGTTTTTACCGGGGACTTATTTATTTTTATCGCTTTTTTCACGGTTTTTAACCAATACAACACATTTGCAAATTAGGAATTCGTTTTTTTTTGTAAATACAATATAATTGTTACATTTGACAAATTTGTCTAAGCAACTCACTAAAAAAATATAGAAATATGGCCATTAATTTACAAAAAGGGCAAAAAATTGACATTGGCTTGTCAAAGATGAGTGTCGGTCTTGGATGGACACCAAATGAAGGTACTGGTTATGATTTTGATTTGGATGCATCTGCATTCATGATTAACGAAGGAAGATTAATTCCTGCTGAACAGTATTTTGTTTTTTACGGAAATACAGATTCTCCAGATGGTGCGTTGCATCACACTGGTGATGATCCAACAGGTGGTAATAGTGAAGATGGAGATGATGAAACAATTGAAGTTGATTTAACAAAGGTGGATTCTTCAATAAATGAAATTTTGTTTGTAGTTACAATTCATGATGCGATTAATCGCAAACAAAATTATGGTCAAGTAAGAGATAGTTACATTCGAATAGTTGACCATTCAAATGGACAAGAAGTTGCGAAATATGAATTGGGGGAAGATTTCTCAATTGAGACAGCCGTTGAATTTGGTAGGCTTTATAGAAGAGACGGTAAATGGAAATTTGAAGCTTCTGGAATTGGATACAAAGAAGATTTGGCTTTTTTCTTAGCTAAATACTATAAAGGTCAAATAATTAAATAATAAAACCTCTCAACTATCATGGCAATTAATTTACAAAAAGGTCAAACTATTGATCTTAGAAAAAACGATAAGGGTGAAAGCGTTTACGATCTATCTCAAGTCACTGTTGGTTTGGGTTGGGATGTAAGAGAAGAAAAACAAGGATTTCTTGGAAAACTCTTTGGAGGTAACAAAGAAGCAGATTTTGATTTGGATGCTATTGCATTTTTGTTGGACAAAAATGGATATGTTGCTAATCTCGGCAGAGATTTACAATTTTCGAATGGTCATAAAGTTGGTTTACATGGCGGGGATATTATTTATTTTAATAGCATGACATTCCCCTCTGGTACCGGAACTTCTTCTATGATATATCCTGATGGTACACCGAAATCAGCAATGGCACAGAAAGTAAATCAATTGTTGAATAATGGCGAATTAATTGTTCATACAGGAGATAATCTTACTGGAGAAGGAGACGGGGATGATGAGCAAATCATTGTCAAGCTTAACTCTTTACCAACTCGAGTTGACAAGATCCTTTTCTTAGTTTGTATTTATCAAGGACAGAGTAGAAACCAACATTTTGGTCAAGTAGATAATGCTTTTATCAGAGCCTGTGATGCAAAGGGAAAGGAAATTGCTCGTTATAGCCTTTCAAATAGTCCTGAATTCAACGGAATGAGATCTATGGTTTTCGGTGAAATGTACAGGCACAACGAAGAATGGAAATTCCGTGCATTAGGTAATCCTGAATCTACTGACAGCTTTGTAAATATTTTAAAACGCTACGTAAAACAATAATAAAATGAGAAGATTACCAGTATACCTATTACTAGATACCTCAGGATCGATGATGGGCGAACCAATTGAGGCTGTAAAAAATGGAGTTCAAACAATGGTTTCTGCTCTAAGACAAGATCCTTATGCTTTGGAAACAGCGTTTTTAAGCATTATTACTTTTAACTCAACTGCGAATCAACCAGTTCCGTTAACTGAATTGACTAGTTTTCAAACACCTCCAATAGAGGCCTCTGGAACAACTTCATTAGGTGCTGCACTCAGCCTTCTTGCCCAAAGAGCTGAATCAGAAGTAAATAAAACCACGGCTGAGCAAAAAGGTGACTGGAAACCTATCGTATTTATCATGACAGATGGAATGCCAACTGATGATTGGCAAAAAGGATTGAACGACTTCCAAAAGCAAAAATGGGGAATGGTAGTAGCTTGTGCCGCAGGTCAAGCTGTTGACACATCAATTTTAAAGCAAATAACAGAAGTTGTTGTTCAATTAGATACAGCTGATTCATCATCATTCAAAGCGTTTTTCAAATGGGTATCTGCTTCAATTAGTACTAGTAGTGCTAAGATCGAAGAAGGAGGAAAAGAAGTTGGAGGATTAAATGAATTACCACCACCGCCACCAGAAGTAAATGTTGTTGTATAATGGTTAGAAGACTTCCTGTATACTTGTTGCTCGATACCTCAGGCTCCATGAAAGGTGAGCCTATTGAATCTGTGAAGGTAGGATTGGAAGCGATGGTTAGTTCACTAAGAAAGGATCCTTTCGCATTAGAATCTGTTCACCTATCGATAATAACGTTTGATAGAGAAGTCAAAGACATACTTCCCTTGACTGAATTAGAGAATTTAACTCTACCAGATATTAATACTCCGGAAAGTGGTCCAACTCATTTAGGAATGGCATTGGAGCTTTTGTATGAAAGGTGTAATAAAGAGTTTATCAGAGGTTCTGCCACGCAAAAAGGTGATTGGAAACCTTTGCTATTTATTATGACAGACGGTAAACCTAGTGATATGGCAAAGTATCAAGATTGTATTCCTAAAATACAATCACTTGGTTTTGGAAGTATAGTTGCTTGTGCTGCCGGACCAAAATCTAATTCAGATAGTTTGAAATTATTAACTGATAACGTAGTGCATTTAGATACAACTGATAGTAGTACATTTTCACATTTTTTCAAGTGGGTTTCTGCTTCTGTAAGCATCGGAAACAGAAGCCAAGGATCTGGTGACAACAATGAATTGCCTCCACCACCGCCGGATGTACATCCAGTAATATAAATTTTATGAGAAGATTACCAGTATATTTTTTAATTGATGTTTCTGAATCTATGGTCGGAGAACCGCTAGATCAGGTTCAGGAAGGTATAGGTGCAATTATAAAAGAGTTGCGCACTGATCCCTATGCATTAGAAACAGTATGGGTTGGCATTATAGCTTTTGCTGGGAAAGCAAAGACAATAATGCCTCTAACGGATATAATTCAATTTTATCCTGTGAAATTACCCTTAGGTTCAGGAACAAATCTAGGAGTTGGTCTTGATGCTTTAAGACTTGAACTAGATAAATCAGTCAAGAAAACAACTCAAGAAACTAAGGGTGATTGGAAACCTATTGTGTTTTTATTTACAGATGGCCGACCTACAGACAACCCTAGTTTGGCTATAGAAAATTGGAAAAAGAATTACGGGAATAGTGCTTTTTTTGTCAGTATTTCATTTGGTAAAAACACAGATAAAGAATTGCTATCAAGCATTTCGGAACACAATTTGACTTTTGAAGCAACTGACAGTAATTCATTTAAAAAGTTTTTTAAATGGGTCACTGCAAGTATAAAGGCTACTAGTCAAAGTATCGCAGATTCAAACAATCAAGTAATTGATTTGTCCAAGGATCCAAACAAAGTTGTAAGTAAGAATACTCCGGAGAATTCAGAGCGTATTGACGAAAATGTTGCTGTGTTTCTAGCTAAATGTCAAAATAATAAAACACCTTATCTCATCAAGTATGTTAAAGCATCTAAGCAAACAGAGATACCTGGTTTAGATTTTGAAACTCTATATTTTAGACTTAACGGAGCGTTTAATATAGATGAAAAATCTTATGTTGAATTAAGTGATAACGCTTCCACAGGAAAGCAAATTTCCTCAGAAGAGCTTTTAGGATTTCCAACCTGTCCGAGTTGTGGAAATCAATTCGGATTTTCTACATGTTCGTGTGGAAATATTTTGTGTGTAGGCGACGAAGAAGTAACAACCTGTCCTTGGTGTAAAGTGCAGGCGAAATTTGGTGTTGGAGAAGGACACATTAACTTAAATAGAGCGAAAGGATAATGAACATTGATTTGAAACAATATATTATTAGCGTACTTCATTTTGAAATGAATCTTTTATCGGAAGAAATCAATGGTGACGCAGTTGATTTATTGTGTTCCGAATATTCAATTGACAAAAAAGATTTAAGTGCTGAAAATATAAAAAAGCGCTATACCGAAATTGCCTCTGGTCAAATTTCTAGTTCTACTTTACAAGAATCAATAATGGAAACGGAGACTGAAAAATTGCCCGAACCACCATCTGAGATTTCATTGAAAGTAGATGTTGAAAAACCAAAAGCAATTGATAAAGTTGAAGCTACCATGGTTAAAAATGTTCCAGGTAAGGCAATCGTAATTCCAAATGCAAAAGTAAACGAGATTTATTCAGCATCAATCCCATTAATGGAAAATGGTTTGAATGGTATCATCATCAAGAAAATAGAGGGTTTAGATACCTTAGGATTGAAGTTTAACTTTGAAACTAATCAAATATCAGGTTTTCCTGTAATTTCAGGTGAGCACCTTCTTTCCATGGAATATAAGCATGCAACAGAATCGGAGAATAGACCTTCGCTTTTCAGAAATTTGTCAATTTATATCAATCCAGATCCTCGCTCACTTTGGACTGAGCATGAGCCAGATCCAAACTCTATTTTCCCCAAATCACATACAGCTAATTCTGAATTCACTTATCAAGATAAAAAGGTTGTTGGAGCAAGTAAACGAGGTAGAAGTCACGCCAAGGATGCAAAATTTAGAGATGATCATTACGAAATAGCCATTGACAATGTATCGGATTGGATGTTAATTGCTGTTTCTGATGGTGCTGGTAGTGCAAAATACTCTCGTGAGGGGTCTAAGATTTTTTGCCAAACTATTTTATCAGAAGTGTTTTCAACTGACAATAGAAAACATTTAGAATCGGCAGAAAACATTATAGAAACCGAAGATTTTGATTCAAAGGAGAGAGAGATTAAGAATCACTTTTATTACGTAATAGGAAACTCCATTATCAAAGGATTTAGAGAAGTTGAAGAGGCTGCGAAGCTGAATAACGCTGTCGTTAAAGACTTCGCTTGTACTATTCTTGTTAGTCTCGTAAAAAAGATAAATGGCAAATGGTTTATTGCAGGCTTTTGGGTTGGAGATGGAGGAATTGGTGTTTATCTTGAAGATAAAGATCCAATAATACTGGGCAATCCTGATTCAGGTGAGTTCTCCGGACAGACTCGATTTATCACAATGCCTGAAATTTTAAATAATGCTGAAGATTTATTCAACAGAATAAAAATGGCATATGTTCAAGAATTCAAGGCTTTGGCATTAATGACAGATGGAATAAGTGATGCTTGGTTTCACACTGACTCGAATTTATTTAAAAAGGAAAAGTGGGATGAACTTTGGCTTGAAATGAAAAAAAGTCAAGCTAGTGATTTTGAATTCTCTTCTATCGAATTACTTGAGTGGTTGGATTTCTGGGTAAAGGGTGAATATGATGACAGAACAATTGTGTTATTAAGTTAGAGATATGACTAAAACAATAAAATTAGTTGGCATTTCTGGTAACACAATTGAATTTGTGGACAATGGCGATCCTATGCAAGGAGGTATGAAGGACGTCTATTTTAGTCCCGACAAATCCTATGTAGTTGCCTTCTTTAGAGATTATGATTTTAATAAAAATAAGCAAGAATATAATAATCTAAAAGACAGGATGCTTGAAATCGTAACCACCAAAAAGGATGGAGTTTTTAAGCAAGAAGGTGGATCATACTGGACAGATTTACTCTGCTGGCCATACGACTTAGTAGAGCACAATGGTAAACTTGGCATTGCCGTTCCAGCCTATGCGAAACATTTCTTTTTTTCTGTTGGTTCTCGTAACAACGATTTTCTTGGAATTAAAGGCAAAGAGAAAGAAGGTAAATGGTTCGCATCTCCGTTTCATTTCAATAAAAACCTAGATCCTCACGAAAAAGGAGACTGGTACAAATTTATTCTTGTTTGTTTACACATAGCTCGAGCAACCAGACGTTTGCATTCTGCTGGTCTTGCTCATAGTGACCTGTCATATAAAAATGTTCTAGTTGATCCCACATCAGGTAAGGCTGCCGTTATTGACTTAGACGGATTGGTTGTGCCCGGAAAGTTTCCTCCAGATGTTATGGGCACGCCTGATTTTATTGCGCCGGAAGTTCTATCAACGAAACATTTACCGAAAACAGACACTAACCGGAAACATCCAAACATTCAGACTGATAGGCATGCACTAGCTGTAATGATATACATGTATCTGCTTCATAGACACCCTTTACGTGGAGGTAAAATTCATGATGTAGATCCAGTTAAAGATGAAGAATTATCAATGGGTTCCAAATCCGTTTTTATTGAACACCCAACAGATAAATCAAACAGACCGAAAATGGCTGACGTTAAACCAAGCCATTTAACCCCTACTCCTTGGCCAGACGTTAGTAAGCTTCCATATAATCTATGTGGACCATATTTGCAAAGTTTATTCAATCAAGCATTTATTGATGGCTTGCACAATCCGTCATCAAGGCCATCGGCTGGTGATTGGGAGCACGCACTTATAAAGACAATTGATTTAATTCAACCATGTCAAAATAAGTCATGTGAAATGAAGTGGTATGTTTTTGATAATAATACCAAACCAAAATGTCCATTTTGTGGTACATCGTATAAAGGCCAACTTCCTGTTCTAAATTTCTATGTAAAAACACCTGCTGGAAAATTTAGTTACGAGAATCACAGATTGATGGTGTATAGTGGTCAGAATATTTATCAATGGCATGTAAACAAGAATATTCTTCCTAACGAACGTTTAGCTCCTGAGACAAAAAAACCAGTAGCAGATTTTCATTTCCATAATAACAAATGGATTTTGATTAATAGAAAATTGAGTTCGTTAATTGATGTAAGTGATTCAAACAAAGAAATTCCAATTGGAAGTTCAATTGAAATAACAGACGGCAAGCAAATTCTTTTGTCGAAAGAAGAAGGCGGAAGGCTTATCATTGTACAACTAGTAAATAACCAGTAAAAACCCATAAACAGAAATAGTATGCAAGAATTAATTCAACAAATCTTAGACAATCCTGGTCCATCGCTAGCGATTATTGGAAATCTAATTATCATTGAGAGTTTACTTTCGGTAGATAATGCAGCAGTTTTAGCAACAATGGTAATGGACTTACCAGAGAAACAAAGAGATAAAGCCCTTAAATATGGTATTTGGGGCGCCTATATTTTCAGAGGGCTCGCTATGGTTTTTGCTGCTTTTCTTATTCAAATTTGGTGGTTAAAACCTCTAGGAGGGCTTTATCTACTTTATTTAGTTTATGACTTTTGGAAAGGCAAGCAAACAGAGGAAACCGAAGATGACCTTTTAGATAAAAACAGCAATTGGCTTTATCGTGCAACTGTAGGTTCACTAGGTAACTTTTGGGCAACAGTTGCTTTGGTTGAGTTGATGGATATGGCATTTTCTATTGACAATGTATTTGCAGCCGTGGCCTTTACGCCAAACATCATTTTAGTTTGCATTGGCGTATTCATAGGAATTTTAGCTATGCGTTTTATTGCTCAATGGTTTGTGAAATTAATGGGTAAATACTCATTCTTGGAAACTGCGGCTTTCGTTGTAATAGCAATTCTTGGAATCAAGCTTACTCTTTCTCTTTATGAGCATTTTTACCCAGAATCAGCATTTAGTAAATTTCTAGGCAGCCATACTGCTGATATTGGTATTTCAGCCTTGACAGTTGCAATATTCTTTATTCCAATTTTAACGAGCCTTCTTTTCAATTTTCCTAAAAAGAATTTGACTGAACAAGAATAATAACCACGGGTAGCCAAACCCGGTCGCCTTTAAAAGGGAATGGAGGCGCGAGCCTCCATTTTCATTAATGACTATGATGAATATATTGAAAATATCAATTGCAATATTATTGCTAATCTGTCTGGCTGATATGCCCTACGGTTATTATCAGTTGGTGAGATTTATTGGATTTGCAGGTTTTGTATTTCTAGGAATCAATTCCAAAAATTTAGGTAAGGAAAATCTAAGTTTTGTGTACTTCATATTAGCATTATTGTTTCAACCGTTTTTCAAGATTGCATTTGGAAGAGAGGTGTGGAATATAATTGACCTTGCTGTAGCAGTTTTTTTAGTTATTTCTATTATTAAAACAAAAAATAAAAACAAGTTACTTAAATTAAACAAGCGATGAAGAGAATGGGAATAAGATTTGATATGGGTAAGTATCTGCATGAACTAAGATTAAGCCATGGATATTCGCTGAAGAAAGTTGCTGATTATCTCAATATTGACATTTCATTATTGAGTAAGATTGAACATGGTGAAAGGCAACTCCAGAGACGCATGTTGGCAGGTATTGCAGATATATTTAATCTCGATCATAGAGAATTACAGATTAAATTTTTGAATGATAGAATTGAAGAAGAATTTGGAGATGAACCTTTTTTAAAAGATGCAGTTGCAGAATTATCAAAGAGATTAAAATGAAAGAAAAACTAACATTAAATAAACTTGAACAGCACCTTTCAAAGGCTGCATGGATCCTTAAAGGGCCTGTTGATGCCGCTGATTTCAAGGTTTACATCTTCCCATTGCTTTTCTTCAAGCGAATTTCTGATGTTTATGATGAAGAATTTAATGCTGCCTTGCAAGATTCTGAAGGCGATAAGGATTATGCCTCTCTTGCTGAGCTTCATAGATTCGTAATCCCCAAGGGATGCCATTGGAATAATGTGCGAAAT
>CANHJY010000061.1 GCA_947461185.1 Flavobacteriales bacterium | reverse complement strand
CCCCTCGGTAAACCATATTTTGCATTTGAAGAGCCGTAAGACTTTCTGTCGAAAGGTAAGTTTTCGCAGATTCTTGCAATGCTACTAAATCGCTTTGAACAAGTTCAAGTTCCTTAATTTTGCTAATTAAACTATCCTTTTTACGATTTATGGTTTCATCCTCCAAATCATCAGTTTGAATTACAGAATTAATAAGCTCCATTTTGATTTGCGCTCTAAGCGTATTTAATTCATTCTCTATTTTACGTGCCTCATTTTCTTTAGCAAGAGCATTATTTACGGCAGCATAGTATGATTTGTATTCTTTAGTTTGTGCAATCTTGACCTCTTCATTAAAATCGACATTAACTTCCTTGCTTTCTGCTACCAATGTTGACTTTAATTCCTTGCGATTTATTTCTTCGATTTCATTCTGCAAAGATTCTATCTTCCTATCCAAGGAATTTTGTTCATTCTTTTTATCCTGCAGGTCAATTTCAATAGATGCTAAATCTCTTTTTTTAGCAGTACCCTTTTCCGCTTCTAAATTTTCAATCTGAACATTTAAATTATTTCTTTGAAGCTTTAAAACATTTAGTTCCGCCTCTTTTTCCGACTTGCTCAATATTGATATTGGCAAATTAGTTTCAGCCTCTTTAATTTTTTCATTGATCGCCGTATTCAACAAAATATCGTTGACTTTGACTTGTTCAACATATGCCTGTTTTAATAGATTGTTTTTTTCTTCATTGGTCTTTGCCTTGGAAGCTAGATTGATTAACTCTTGACTTTTTTCTTCATTGCTTTCAATGGCTTTTATCTCATTTGTAATTGCGTAATTTTGAGATTTTTCAAGTTGATTTTTTAGTATTTGATTTTTTTCAATTTCTACAGTGATTTCACTTTTAATTATTTCACCAATTCGTATCGATTTATTTTCTTGAACTTCTTCAAGCTCAGAAAGAAGAACTTTCTGTTCCTTTTTATCAAGACTTGCATTTTCCAATTCACTTTGAATTTGCTTTTCACGTTCAACAAGTTCGGTAATTTTTATATCATCATATTCTTGATTTCCTGTCTTAACCCTATTCAAATTTTCTAGAGAACCGATTGCATTTTCAAGCTTTTGTTGGTTCATTGTGATCCAATCACGCTCTTCGTTCATCCAAATAATTTCAGACCTTATTTCTTGATCATCCGGATTCACATTTATTGCATTGCGTTTTTCGATAATCAGCTTGTTAATCTCCTCACCATACAAATCCAATTCCTTTTGAACGGATTGTAACTCCTCAATGGACCGAGCGTCAAGGGTATCAATAGATTTTAAATTATTCGGACGTATTTCATTAATGAAATCCAATTGTTTGGTCGAATTCAATTGATTATTTTGCAATTCCTGAACTCGTTCTTCACTTTCAACGATTAAATCATTTAATAATCGGTTTTCTCGAACCAAATCTGGATCATCCTTATTTTCCAATCTTTTATTATTATCGCTAATTTGAACTGTTAAATTATTTTGTAATTCTTCTTCCCTATTTAACAACAATGCATCTCTGTTCTCATTGAAATTAGCATTAAGGACTTCAATATCACTTTTAAATGTTTTGTCAATTGTTGAAAGTAAATATTCTTTATCAGCTAATTCCTTCAAAGTATTTAAGCGATTATTATATTCTTCCGCCTCTTTTTCATGAGATGCTAAAGCATTTGAAATGGATTCTTTTTCCTGTATTTTTAACTGATCATTTGGATTTTTTTGCAATTGTTTTTCCACTTCAGACAGTGCGATTGTCAGATCATCTTGGAGACTTTTCTCAAGATTATATAATTGCTCCAATTTCTTAGCCTCCTCCATTTTTGAATTCTCAAGCGTAGCTTTTCTAACCTGATAATCTGGTGCCAATCGATTGATCAATTGAGATGTATTCTCTTCAGATGTGTTACCATTCAATTCATTATTTTCAAATGTCTTGAGTTGAATCAATTCATTATCTGAAGTTAGCGCCATTGCTTCCAAAAGCGCTAATTTATCTTTTGCGTATTTATCATCAGCATTTTTATCCAATTGAGCCACAACATTTATCTCTTCAGCTTTCAATTTAGAATTATAGCTATTTTCTAATTCCAATAAAGCCGCATTCTTTTCGACATCAGACAAATTAGCATCTTGTACGATTTTAGTTTTGTTAAATTGATAATCCGGCATAAAAGTTTTAGAAAGCGATTCCTCATTTAATTCCGACAGCATATTATTGTTATTAACTTCTTCGTTTAAAATACTTTTTTCCTTAAGTAGTTGAAGTTCATTTTCATCTTTTGCGATCTCTAATTCCAATTCATTCTTAAGTGTATTGATAATATCGAAATCTTTTTGTTGCGACTTATTCTGAGGGTCGGAAGATATTTTTTCTGACAACAAATCCAATTCTGCCTTAACTAAATTTAATCCTGCCTTTTTTTCGTTCAATATTTCTTCTTGCTTTTCAATGGCTGTTTTGTTATTGTTTGCCTTTATCAGTTCGATATTTTGATTTTCATTTTTGAGTAGTTCTCCTCTTTTCAAATTAACTTCTTCATTTGAAACAATTTCATTCTGAGTTTTGGCTGCTAACAGTTTATTATTATCAAGCATACGACCAACTGCATCTGACTCCAGTGATTCAATTAAATTTAATTCTTCTCGAAAGTCCGTTGAATTCGGATTTGATTGCAATTGTTTATTTACATTTTGTTTAGCCTCTTTTAAATCTTCAAGAAATGCAGCATCTTTATTAATTAAAATTTTTGCTTTTTCTTGAATACTCGCATTAGTGCTTTCAGCAGCCTTCACTTCATCGATATATCCTGGATTAATTCTGTTAATCAATTCAATTTTTGCTCCATTTAAGTTATAATTTGGCAAAGCGCTAACAATATCTTCGATTTGACTTTCCCCAACTTTATTTCTCGATTGAATAAGTTCTTGTTTCTCTTTTTTTAGATCCTCTAAAATTGCTTTTTCTTTAGTCAATAATTCATCAGATGTATTTTTGGATAAGTTTTTTTCAACTTTTTCTAATTGTACGTCAATTTTTTTAATCAAATTTTCATCTTCCGTATTGAGCGCAATTCTCTTCTCCGAATCACCTATTTGGTTATTTGAATTAATGGTTTTTATGTTTTCTTCGTATTCTGGGCTGAGTTGATTTACGATCTTTTCACTGGTTAACAGCGAAGTCGATTCGGAAGAATTGATGGTGTTTCTTTGTTCAATTGCTACTTCCTTTTCTGATTTCAATTCGGCGAGTAACTTTTTCTTATTTTGTAATTCAGCGCTATTTGCATTGTTTTTTAAATCATTATTAAGCGAACTAATTTCATTATCAATTTTTTTAATCAATTCTTTATCCAATTCATTTAAAGCGTCCTTTTTATCTTGTTGCTGATCAGAACTATTGTTTATTGCTACAATCTTATTTGAATATTCTTTATCTATAGTATTGAGCATACTTTCTTTAGTTTCAGAAGCAACGAAATTTTCAGTTGATTCATTTTTACGGCTTTCGATATCCTTCTCAAGAGCAGCCTTTATCTCGATTAAAGAATTTTGTTTGATCAATAACACCTGATCATTCGGACTATTAATCAATGCAGCATCTACTTTTTTCAATTCAGCTTCAATTGCCAAAAGTAATGCCTCATCTTCCTTATTCAACTCTTTATTCTTTTCAATATTCGTTAGGTTGGAATTCTTTTCTATAAATGACTTATTACCTAAATAATCAGCATCAATAGAATTTATCACCGACTCTTTGTCACCAACCCCTTGTTTGGATAAAATACTGGCAACAGCTAATTCTCTTTCATTTTGTGATTGCTTTATTTGTTCCTTATAAGCTTCTATTGTAGTTTTTTCTTTATTTAGCACATCATTCCCTTTACCTTGTGCTATCATTTTATTGATTTCGGAAAGTCTATCATCCAGTTGCTTCATTGTCGCTCTATCGACAGTAAGTTGCTTAAATAATTTAGTCTCTTTATTAAAATTAGGATCATCAGTAATTCCTTGATTATTGGCAACATATTGCTTATACAATTCATCCGCAGTCAATCCATTGGTAACATTAATTCTTTCTTTCCTTGTTGGATCCTCATCTTCTAATATCTTGACCTGTTGCTCAACGTATGCAATTAATGTATTGGTATTCGTTTTTTCTGTTTCTGAAACAGCTTTGTTCGCCATACTTCTTGTTACCTCTACCAAAGACTTGTTAGAAATCGCATCTTGTAATAAATTTATTTGCTGGTCAATTTTAAATTTTTCAACTGCCTTTGCGTCTATACTTTTTTGCAATAATCGAATTTCACTTTCTATTAATTCAATTTCTTTACTTTTAGATGCAAGCTGATTTTCAATTGATGGAATATCTTTCTTTTTTGCATCTTGAAGGGTTGCTTCTAATTTTGTAATTTCTACTTTTAGGGCGGAAATATCTTCTTTGTATCTACTGATTTTGGATTCGTTAAGAACATTTATCTCATCAATTTGAACAGATTTATCAACTAAATTCTGTACAATATTGCCCGAAGTATTTCCTAATATTTTTTGAATTAACGCTTTATTTTCTGAAAGTACTGTCAAGGCATCTTTTTCATTACCCTCATTGTATAATTCCTTATAACGCGTTGTTATTTCGCCTAGATTATTTTGTTCTTCCATTGATAAGCCGCTGGACAATACTTTACCAACCGAATCACTTAACCTTAGCAAATCATCAGAATATTTCTTTAACTCTTTTTGTGTGTTGATGAGGTTTTCAGCTTCTTTCAACTTTTTATATTTCTCATCGGGATTAGTTAAATTATTGGCAGATGCGACCTTGTCTTTAATTTCTTCCTCCAGTCTTAAAAACTCAACTTTATTTTCAACAACAAGATTATTTACATTATTAGCAATATTCTTAGCCAATGCATTGTTCTGATCATTTTTTACCCCTTGTTGTTCGAGCACATCAACAACTTCATTAAGCGATAAATTGGCAAGTCCTAAATCACTTAGAACAGCTCTATCTGCTTTTTGATCTGCAATTTTATTGAGGTCAAATTCATTTACGTTTACATCGAGTGTAGAACGTTTTTTGATAATTTCAGCAAGTAACTCCTGCTGATCTTCAACAATTTCATCGAATAGATTGATAACTTTTACAACTTCAAGATTATTTTCATCTAAATGCTTTATAACTTGCTTGTATGGTTTAAAACCTTCAGTAATGGGAATTTTAACCTGAGATCTAAATTCTTGATTATTCCCCTCTATCTTCATTACATATTCATAATTACCACCCTTCGGAAGTGTGATAGTGTAATTGCCACTTTCGTCGGAATTAAAATTACCAATCGTTTTATTTCCTGATGCATCGCTAACCTCAATGGATATTTGTTTATTCGATGGGATTTTATCTGAAACAAAACTACCTTTTAGCACTACCATCTGTAATGGTACTCTTTCCATCATAACTTTGTAAACATGCAATTTACCTAATTCACTTTGTCTTGCAGAAGCAAAATAGGCATTTTGATCAAGTGAATCGACAATAAAAAGCACATCGTCATCTGGGGATGAAATGGCAAAATCCAAATTTTCAGGGGTACCGAATATTCCATTAACAACATCATATTTCGATCTAAAAACATCATACCCACCCATCGAATTATGACCTTTTGATGAAAAATATAGATATTCACCGGAAGGATTTAAATAGGGGTAATCTTCGTCATAATTGGTATTAATTTTACCCTCTACCCTTTTTGCTTCAGACCAGGTTCCATCAGCTTGCTTTTTCCTGAAATAAATATCCTTGCCTGTCTCCCCATTTTCTCCATAGGAAGAATAAAAAACAATGGACGGATTTTGAGGGAAATGTATAAGTGGTAAATGGTTATTCTTTTTATCCAATTTAGTTTGAAAATCTGAAGTAACGATTAGGCTTCCACCAATGTCTTTCAAGTCATAAATTCGAAAAAATTTATCAGTTGTTATTTCCTTCTTGTCCAAAACAATGAGATCAGTAACTGATGATAACAACCGTTTACCATTCTGACACATTTCTAAATCTCTTTCGACGGGAAATTGAGATTCAGGCGCAGCACGATTTTGGAGGTAAATGTTATACTGCTTAATAGCATCACCAAAGAGATAGCTATATTGCAATGCTTTGCCTAAAAAATAATGATTCTCAGCGGTTGCATTAGGATTTTTAATACTATAATTCAAGTATTTAGCCGCATCTTGTTTTTTATTTGAATTAAAAAGCAGGCAGGTACCGTAGCGATAATTTAGGTTGTAATCATCAGGTTTTAGCGAAAGTAAACGCATATATAAAGAAGTGGCCTCAAGGTACTTCCCCTCTGAGAAATACTTATCTGCGCTATTTTTCATTTCGTCTTCCGTTTGCGAGTATGCAAATGCATTACAAAATGAAAATAACGTTAAAACGATTTTAAATAGACGCCAACGCACTTTATTTATAAGTCTTTCTCATTAAACTATAACCGTAAGTTACGATCCTTTTTTAAAAAGGTTCATTTTATTTTCAGATCCATTTACTAAGCGATTAATGTTCTTTCTGTGAGCAATGATTACAAGTAAGCTCAAAATAACACTAAAAATAGATAACCACAAATTATTTTCATTAAGAACAAAACGTACAATAAAAGGAAAACAAATTGCGGCCGATATAGCTCCCAATGAAACATATTTAGTTGCGATAAAAACTACTAGGAAAACAGCCAAACATATTAATGCCGCAAGTGGTTGAATTCCGATAATCACTCCCAAAGAAGTAGCGACACCCTTTCCACCTTTAAATCTTGCAAAAACAGGAAAAATATGCCCAAAAACCGCAGATATTGCCGCGATAATTTGAAGGGTAATTAAATTATCCCTAAATTGCTCAATATCATCAATCAAAACATAGGGAACACATGCTGCAGTGGCACCTTTCAATATATCTATACATAAAACCAAAATACCCGGTTTTTTCCCAAGTACTCTAAATGTATTGGTTGCACCGGCATTTTTACTTCCATGTTCACGAGGATCAATACCGTAATAGGTTATCCCAATCCATACAGCTGATGGGATTGAACCCAGTAAATACGCAGAAAGAACTGTTATGAATACGTCCATTTTTACTCAAATAATCTTAAAAATTGAGATAAATATATAGTTTGGTTAGAAATTTCATAATTGAACTTTCTTGTCTTTCGTTTCTCTTCTTTGATTCCGTTAATCGCTTCATTCATGGCATTATCAGTTGTAATTATTCGAAGTAATCCATCATTTTTTGTCATTTCATAATCCAAATAGTAATCCATACCAGGAATTTGGAGTTGAAGTGAGAAATCATCAGCGCCAGATCCAGAGTAGATTTGTTGTAAAAATGCTCGAACAGGAATATTTTTCATGACCGGCTTTCCATACATACATACTAGTGAAGCTGTAGAGGCTGATGAAATTAAACCTTTTTCTTCAGATGCTGCTCTGTCATATGATTCCAATTTGAGACCAGTTAATACAATTGCCTTTTCTAATTCATCAGGAACTTTTTTCATTTCTCCTTTCAAACTAAAATCTGATTTTATTTTATCCGCGGTTTTTTGATCAGTCCATTCGATTAGCGCCTGTTCTAAAGTATTAGATGAAAAATCCAAAGGCTTCAACAATTCAATAGCTGCAATTCTATCTGCAGCATCTTGCATTACACCTTTATCAATAGGCATATCAAAACGAGTAGTTAGATTCATCGAGGTTAATCCTGTCGACTGGTTGTAGTTAACAACACCAACTGCATCGATAATAACATCACCATAATCAAAGCCAAGATTTACTTTACCCTCACCATTTAGCGAACAACTTTCAGTGTGTAAAGCAAGGAAATTTCCTTTTTCAGATCGGTTAAGTAATTTTTCTTTGGAGCCAATTTGAAATTCTTTTGCTGATTCATTGTATTGTAAGAAGCCATCAGCAGAAATCAACAGCGGATCTTTTGGACTTGATAGTTTGGATAAAAATGTAGGGTACAAATCAATACTATCAAGAACAGGAGAATCTCTCCAGACGATTCCAGCAGCGATTGGCGTTCCCTCTAAATTTTTCATTTGTGAAGAAACTGGAATTTGAATATTCTTAGGGTCTAATGGTGCATTGAAACTCATCCATGTTTTATCAAATTTCTCGCATGAATGATGAATTCTTGTGGCACCATCGAAATGAATAAATGGATCAGCTGCGTATATTTTTAGCTTTCCATAAAAATCAAATTCTTTACTTAATTGAAATCCTTGTTTTTCATCAATATTTCCGGATGCTATCGTTTGAAAATTATCATCAACTTCGATAGCCTTGATGTTAAAATAGGTCAATGAACTATCCTTATCGTAATATGCATATTGACCATCTCCTGAAAATTGACGTCTCGCCTTTACCTCTATATTGGCTTTTTCGAAACGATGGTATTTAGTTACATAGTTGGCTACAACACTTGCATTTTTAAATGGTTCCATGTATGCATCTTTGCGAATAGTAACTTTCATGCTATCAGGATATATTTTAGCATCTGCAATACCTAGAAATTCTACATTGTCGCAAAAAATCGAACGTTGTTTCAAATCATATTTTGCTTTCGGGGCAGCAAAGGTGAGAGAATCTTGATTGGGATGCAAAGAATAAAAATTAGGTCCTGCTAAATCCAAATCGTTTTCTTTTTGATTCGGGTCAGCTGTATTCTCCATTTGCAAATCTGTTTTATCGAGAATCCAGCTAAACTTATCCATTCTACATGCATATTGATTTACCGGAAATTTTAGTACGGATCCACCTTGATTAGACACAAATTCACCTTTTCTATCCTTAAATGAGACATGACATTTTACATTCTCGGCTTTAAACGCAACTTCGTCCTCACCAGGTTCTGCAAATGAATTTTTAAGACTAAAATTAGAGGTGTCTGAATCAATATTCCATCTGGTAAATTTATAACGCTGTGAAAATGTTGTTGCCGTTTTAAAAAACATAT
>CANHJY010000060.1 GCA_947461185.1 Flavobacteriales bacterium | reverse complement strand
GTTTATACGAAAGATATTACCTCATCAGAAAAAAAGAATATTGAAAGATTGAAAAAAGAACAAGAAAAACTTTGTTCTGAATATAAATATATGGATGGGACTAAAATGCTTGAACTCAAAAAAGATTGTGATTAATAATTATTTGTTAGCTGAATGTCAATTCCCATTTTGGATTACAGTAAATAAATTAGCATTATTTTTACCTTGACATGTTTATTTTTAAATCTTTAATCGCCAACTAATGAAAAAATATTTTTACTTAATTCTTTTGGTTTGTATAACATTGACATCATGTGGTTTAAAAGGTAAAATCCGAGCGTGGGCTCAAAAAAATTGTGAATGCCGAGAATTAAAAGGAATTGAAAAGAAGGAATGTAAAGATGAACTTCGGGAAATGGAATTAAATATTAGACAAAAAATGGCCTCTTTGTCCGAAGAAGAGCGCAAAGAACTTCACGAGTATGAGGAGGAAATAGAAGGGTGTTCAAAATAAAAATTAACACTTGACAATTTAACAAGTGTTTATAGATACCCACACCCACCTATACGTTGAAGCCTTCGATGCAGATAGGATTGATGTGATTCGCTGTGCTCAAGAAAATGGTTTAAATAAATTATTGTTGCCAAACATTGACGTTGAGTCGATAAAAAGCATGTATGATTTAGTAGAAAGTTTTCCTTCCATTTGTTATCCGATGATGGGTCTTCATCCCGGCAGTGTTAATGAAAATTGGGAAGCCGATTTGGAAAGGATTAAAACCGAATTGTTTTCTAAAAAGTTTATTGCTGTTGGAGAAATAGGAATGGACCTGTATTGGGATGATACATTTCTTGAAGAACAGGAATACGTATTTAAAACACAAGTAAAATGGGCAAAAGAATTGGGTTTACCAATAGCGATTCATGCGAGAAAGGCCTTCGAAAATATTTTTAAAATTTTAGATGATCTAAATGACGATAAGTTAACCGGGGTTTTTCATTGTTTTACTGGAACAATGCATGATGCAAAAAAAATCATTTCCTATGGCGGATTTAAATTGGGGATTGGCGGTGTAATTACTTATAAAAATGCACATATTGCTGAAGTTGTTAAGCAATTACCTTTAGATTTAATTGTTTTAGAAACGGATTCGCCTTATTTACCTCCTGTTCCACATAGAGGAAAAAGAAATGAAAGTGCCTATTTAGTTCATGTTGCAGATAAAATTGCCGAACTCAAAGGGTTAACGAGAAATGAAGTTGGCGCTGTTACAACTCAAAATGCATTAGCGCTTTTCAAATTCAATGATTATGAAAAATAAAAAGCCTTCTGTTCTAATTATTTATACCGGCGGTACTATTGGTATGATTAAAGATGCCAATACAGGAGAATTAAAGAGTTTCAATTTCAAGCATATATATAAACATGTGCCTGAGCTCAATAGGCTCAATGTTCTGATAGAAAGCATCAGTTTTGAACAGCCTATAGATTCTTCTGAAATGACTCCAAATCACTGGGTTCAGATGGCCCAAATGGTATTTGATAATTACAGTAACTATGATGGGTTTGTTATTTTACACGGCTCAGACACCATGGCTTACGGGGCCTCTGCATTGAGCTTTATGCTTCAAGGGCTGAGGAAACCAGTAATTTTTACGGGATCACAACTACCAATTGGAACAATACGAACTGATGGTAAGGAAAATTTAATTACGGCTATAGAAATTGCTGCAGATGCAGATAATTCAGGAATGGCAATAGTTCAAGAAGTTGCTGTTTACTTTGAATATTCATTGTACCGAGGAAATAGAAGTTCTAAAATTTCAGCGAATCAATTTGAAGCATTTACTTCACCGAATTTTTCAGAATTAGCTGTTGCAGGAGTGACTATTGAATATAATTTGGATAAACTGTTTAGAACTAAATTGACTGAATTACAATTCTTTCCAAAGTTAAACACCCACGTTGGTTTAATTAAACTATATCCTGGAATTCCTTTTAAGGCATACCAAAATGTTTTTGATATCAATCACACTGAAGCATTAATAATTGAAACCTATGGCTCAGGTAATGCACCTAGCGATTCAACGTTCAGAAGTTTAATTGAAAACTATATTAACCAAGGCGGCATAGTTCTGAATATTACACAATGTAGTTCGGGAAGTGTTCATCAAGGCAAATACGAAACAAGCACATACTTTAACAAGGTTGGCGTAATAAGTGGAGGAAATATGACTTCTGAAGCAGCGTTAGCTAAACTTATGCATACGTTAGGTAACTTCGAGAATCGCGAAGAACGAATTCAAAAACTTACAGGTGCTATTTGTGGTGAAATTGGATAAAGGCTATTTAAAGAACAATATTCACAATCTTTCCCGGTACTACTATTACTTTCTTTGGTATTTTATTCTCCATCCACTTTTGAACATCTGAATTTTCTAGCATCTTTTTTTCAATTTCAGTAGCAGTTAATCCCATAGGAAGTTCGACTTTTAATCGCATTTTACCATTAAAAGAAACAGGATAAGCAAAACTTTCTTCTTCGAGATATTTGGAATCAAACTTAGGGAAAACAGCATGACTCATTGAACCTTTAGGATTTCCAAGTCGCGACCATAGTTCCTCTGAAAGGTGAGGTGCAAATGGCGATAAAAGAATTGTCAAAGGTTCTAAAACAAATTTAGAGTGGCAATTTTCATCAGTTAGCTCATTTACACAAATCATCAAATTAGAAACACATGTATTGAAAGAATAGCGGTCCAAGTCATCGGTCATCTTCTTAATTGTTTTATGCAATGTTTTCAATGCCATTTTTGAGGGCTGCTCATCGTTAACAATCGATGCACCTGACTGATCAACAAATAGTCGCCAAAATCTGCGCAGAAAATTATGAACGCCATTAATACCTTTGGTATCCCACGGTTTACTTTGTTCGATTGGGCCAAGAAACATTTCATACATGCGCAATGTATCTGCTCCAAATTTTTCAATCAATTCATCTGGCGTTTGTACATTGTATTTGGATTTCGACATTTTCTCCACCTCATGACCACACAGGTATGTGCCATCCGGCTCTACAATAAATGTAGCATTCGAAAACTCAGGGCGCCATTTTTTAAACGCTTCAATATCTAATTTATCATTATCGACCAATGAAATGTCTACGTGTAACGCAGTAGTTTCGTAGTCTTTTTTTTGATTGTAAGAGACAAATTGGGTAGTGTTTTTAATACGATATATAAAACTACTCCTACCGAGAATCATTCCTTGATTGATAAGTTTTTTGAATGGTTCATCAAATGGAAGATATCCTCTATCAAATAAGAACTTGGTCCAAAATCTAGAATATAGCAAATGACCCGTGGCATGTTCAGAACCACCGATATATAAATCTACTTGGCCCCAATAATCTATCTTATCTCGTGAAGCAAAAGTTTCAGTATTAAGGGGGTCCATATATCTTAAAAAATACCAAGAGCTTCCTGCCCAACCAGGCATCGTGTTGTATTCCATATGTTCGCCCTTGTAATGGTCCCAATCCTCTTTTTTTGCTCTAGCTAATGGAGGTTCTCCATCCGCTGTGGGCAAATATTTATCAACCTTTGGTAAGGTAATGGGTAGTTCACTGTCATCAAATAATAGCGGCGTATCATTTTCATAGTAAATTGGGAATGGTTCTCCCCAATAGCGTTGTCTAGAAAAAACGGCATCACGTAATCGATAATTGGTTTTTCCCTTTCCAATCTCCCTCAATTCAATTTCATTAATTGCTCTTGTAATAGCATCAGTTGCGATTAATCCATTTAAAAAGTCAGAGTTAGTTATTCGAACTTCCTTATCCGAGCATGCTTGTTCATTCACATCAACATTTTCAAATATATTGCGAATCTCTAAATCAAAGTGTTTGGCAAAATCATGATCACGTTGATCTCCACAAGGAACTGCCATTACTGCGCCTGTTCCATAGCCGGCCAGAACATAATCGCCAATCCAAATTGGAACAGGTTCTTTTGTAAACGGATGCTCAACATATGCTCCTGTAAATTGACCTGAAATATTTTTTACATCTGCTTGCCGATCCCTTTCTGATTTCAAGCTACTTGCTTTTTTATAAACCTCAACGTTCTCTCTAAACTCCGATGTTGTAATTTGATCTACCAATGGATGTTCTGGGGCAAGTACGACGAACGTTACTCCAAAAATAGTGTCTGGTCTTGTAGTAAATACTTCAATGGTATTGTCGAAATCTATTAATTTAAAAGACACAGATGCTCCAGCAGACTTTCCAATCCAATTGCGTTGCTGTTCTTTTATTGAGTCGGACCAATCAATGGTATGAAGCCCATTTAATAACCTTTCTGCATATGCTTTAATGCGCATCGACCATTGACGCATTAATTTTTGTTCAACCGGATGGCCGCCACGTTCTGATAAACCATTTACTACTTCATCATTAGCGAGCACGGTCCCAAGAGCGGGGCACCAATTTACCCAGCTATCTGCGAGATATGCAAGACGATAATTCTGAAGTATAGATTCTTTGTCCTTGTCATCAAAACTTTTCCAATCTTCGGCGGTAAATTTGTCAGTATAATCTGTAACGGCTTGAACATGAGCATTGCCTTCCTGTTCAAAAATAAAGGTCAATTCATCAATACTAACAGCTTTATCTTTTCTGATATCATAGTAACTCTTGTAAAGTTCCTTGAAAATCCACTGTGTCCATTTATAGTAATCCGGAGAGGAGGTTCGGACCTCTCTGCTCCAATCGAAGGAAAAACCAATTTTATCCAATTGTTCGCGGTACCTGTTAATATTGACTTCCGTCGTAATAGCCGGATGCTGACCTGTTTGAATCGCATACTGTTCGGCCGGAAGACCAAAAGAATCATAGCCCATTGGATGTAACACATTGAACCCAAGTAATCTTTTATATCTTGAGAAAATATCTGATGCAATATATCCTAAAGGGTGGCCAACATGGAGTCCAGCTCCTGAGGGATAGGGGAACATGTCTAAAACATAAAACTTTTCTTTTTTTGAATCTTCCTTGACTAAATACGTATTGTTTTCTGCCCAAAAAGTTCTCCAATAGTCCTCAATTTCTTTAAAATTATATTCCATTATAAAATAACATCGAATCAGATTAGGGTCAAAGATAACCAATGCGCTGTGAATTCTTTGTTGATTAATCTAATTGTTTAAGTTAAAATGCTATTTTTAGCTTGCTCATGTATTCCAAAGTTTACTTTAAAGTTTGTACACTTTTCTTATCCATATTTTTTGGTCTAAGCGTTTTTGGTCAAACTTTTACTGAAAAGGATTTGAAGTTAGCTGTAAATAATGCTAATGATACGTCAGCAATAATTGATGCTCAAATTGCTCTTGGAAAATACTACCAAAACTCACATGTCAAGAAAGCAGACTCAATCGCGTCTTTAGTTTTAAAGTCAATTCCCCGTTTGGATGCATTAGGACAAGTTAAAGTCTTAATTTTTAGTGCCGAAATAAATGACATTTTAGGGAATCAAGATGCTTATTTAAGGGATATTGAGCGGGCAATTCCGCTTACAAGTAAGATCACAAATAAAAATGTTTTAATTAGATTGAATAATTTAATTGGTAATTATCATTTGGTAAAACTGGATTATTACCATTCAAAGGAGTATTTTCTAAAAGCTGAAAAACTAGCTGTCAAATCAAGGCAAATCAATCTAATTGCGGAAACTTATGTTTACTTGGCTTTACATTTTATGTATTCAAACAGCAAGGATTCTGCAGAATTTTATACTGAAAAAGCATTAACCTATGCGCGAAGATCTTCATCAAAAGAAATTAAGGCACAATGTTTAAATATTCAGGCTAAAATCTTTGATTACTTTGGCCAAATTGAATTGAGTGTCGCTAAAAACATTAATGCCTTGCAGATTGCGTCAGAAACTAATAATTTGTATCAGTTATCAAAATTTAATAGAGAAATAGGTATTGCTCAAAGGACCATTTTAAATTTTGATGATGCTGAATTTTACTTTAAGCAAGCCATTGATTATGCCAAAATGATTAAAGATGATCGTCAAAGGGCACTTGCACTGATTAATTTGGGGCTTGTTTATTTCGATAGGAAGGAATACAGTAAAGCATTAAACACTACATATCAGGCTATTTTAATTTTAGAAAATCTAAATGATATCAACGGATTAGGAGAATCTTTCAATAATTTAGGGATAATAAATCGTGAACAGAAAAAATTCAATGAAGCCGCTTCAAATTTTAATCAGGCTTTAGTTTATTTTGAAAGCACAAATAATAAAGAAAAAATTGCAGGTGTTTACCATAATGTTGGAACAGTTTTTCAAAAACAAGGCAGGTACAAAAACGCTCTTAATTATCTTGAAAAATCAATAGAGATAAGGGAAAAGTTTGGTTCAAAAAATGAAATTTATAAAACTTATCGCGTTATTTCTGAAGTATATAAGGCACTCGGAAATGCAAATAAATCATTGTATTACTTACAACTTTATTTGGATTATATGGATGGAAACACCACTATTCAAAGCGCAAGGAAAATAGCTGAATTAAGTGAAGCCTATAGATCAGATCAACGCGAAAGATTAATTTCCTCACAATCTGATTCCTTATATAAGCAACGACAAGAAAAAGCCTTAACAGCAACAAAATTAGAAAATAGTCAACTTAGAAATAATTTAATGTTTTATGTTATTATGGCATTAATCATTATAGCTGGACTAGCTGTAATTATTGGGTTTTATCGTTGGAATCAAGTAAAAATTAAGCAACAACAAAAAGAAGCTGAAATGTCTCAAACCTTGCTTCGCGCTCAGATGAATCCTCATTTTGTTTTCAACGCAATGTCTGTCATCCAAAGTTACATTTATGATAATGACACAGAAAACTCCTCCAAATTCCTGGTTAATTTCTCAAGATTAATGCGTTTAATTTTAGAAAATTCCTCAAAGGAATTCATTCCATTAGAAACCGAAATAGAAATTCTCGAGAAATATCTGGCAATGCAGAAATTGCGATTTGAAGATCGTTTCGAATATACCATAACAATCGATGAAAATATTAATAATGATTTTACTGTAATTCCACCTATGATTACCCAACCCTTCATTGAAAATGCTATTGAACATGGTCAGTTGCATACTATAGAAGGGGGATTTATAAATGTCATATTTAAAAAAGAATTGGACATGCTTTCTATTCATATTGAAGATAATGGCATTGGGAGAAAAGGCGCTAAGTCCAATAAAAAAAGTAAGACCCATAAAAGTATGGCGATGGAGATAACCAAGGATAGAATTAATAATATCAATAAAAAATACAAAACCTCTGGAACCCTTGATATTGAGGATTTTAATAAATCTTTGGAAACTGGAACAAAAGTATTAATATTGTTACCTTTAAGGGAAGAAAAACCTAATTCCTAAAACTATGAAGAAAGCGCTTATCATAGACGATGAAAAAAGGACAAGGGAATTGATAGCTAAAATGATTGATTCTTTTGGATTGGATTTAAAAACCTTTCCTATTGGTGAAAACGTCCAGTCAGGTATTGAAGCCATTGAAGAATTGCAACCAGATATTGTTTTTTTGGATATTCAGATGCCTGATGGTACTGGGTTTGATGTACTCAGATCGACGGAATACAAGAATTTCGAAGTCATTTTTGTTACCGCTCACGAAGAATTTGCAATAAAGGCCATCAAATTTAGTGCATTAGATTATCTTTTGAAGCCAATCGATCCGTCAGAACTAAAGTCGGCATTAGAAAAGGCAATTAAAGCTATTAATGAGAAAAAAGATAATAGACAATTTGATACATTACAACATAATATTCAACCCAATCATAAACGTAGATTAGTTCTAAAAACGCAAGAAAGTGTTCATGTTGTAGAATTAGAGGAAATCATTAGGTGTGAAGCAGATAGAAATTATACTTCCTTCTATCTCTCAAGTGGAAAGCGTATATTAGTTTCTAAAACATTAAAAGATTATGAAGTGCTTCTTGCGTCTCATAATTTTTTAAGAGTGCAACAATCCCACTTAATAAATCTTGATTACATAGATCGTTATGACAAAGGAAATGGTGGTTGTGTAGTTATGAAGGATGGGTCAGAGGTTCCACTTTCTCCAGCAAAAAGAGAATTATTTTTCAGTATTTTAGAGAACCTCTGAAAGAAAACTAAATTAAACGAGCCTTTTACTCGATAGAGTATCGTAAATATTCATTTTCAGTCAAACTTTAAATGAAACGCCTTACCTTAGTTAAGGAAAACAAGGATTTTTTAGTTTTTTGAAATAATTAAACGATATACTGCTTTGGGAGGCAGTTTTATTTTCTAGTTTGAATAAGAGTTTAACAGTTCTATTTATCGTTTATTATTGAAAACTGATTCGTCAGGATTAAAAAATCATTGTTTTACACCATTTACTTCCCTTACTACTTGGAAGTTTTTTGAAAACTAAAAAGTTAACTTACTACGCGAAAAAAGGCTGATGGGGATCAGCCTTTTTTTATTTGTTGTGTATCTAATAATAAAAAGCAGAATTGATTTGGAATTCTGATTTTTGTCAAAAAAAAGAATTGGAAATTTACCTAGAATTATTGAAGTTATTACTTCCAGTGATATTGGTGGAATACTTTGACTTAATATGCTCAAAAACGTAAGGAGAAACGCCATTAGTATTTTGAAGAACAGAATAAGCCGCCAGTTGAACACGCCTCTAAGTTGTTGATTTCAAAAGGTTTTAATGATGAAATTGCTGTTCAGGATTTTCCGTTCCGAGGTAAAAAGTTTATCTGCACATTAAGCGTAGCCCCCAACTTTTGGTTATGATCCCTAAACAACCATAAAAAGTTCTGCCGAGCCTACCGCGCTATTGACGTAAAAATCAGCACATATTTTATGCGCTTGGTGCATTTATTATGATTTTGAGCCTATTCTGTTCCAACAAATCAGTAATACTTTTATCACAGTAAAAAAACATTTAAATAAAATTTCATCAGAAAAGCCAAAAAATTACACCTAAAATGAAAAACATATTATTTTTCTTCTTTTTACTTTACATAATGGC
>CANHJY010000059.1 GCA_947461185.1 Flavobacteriales bacterium | reverse complement strand
TTAATCGTATCACTTAATCTAGACATTTTCAAATTATTTATTCGCAACCAAAATTATTATGCAGGTTTACATGTTGTTCCGATTTTGCTTTTGGCGAATGTATTTCTTGGAATATACTATAATCAAAGTATTTGGTATAAGTTAAGTGGTCAAACAAAGTTCGGGGCATTTATTGCTATAGGAGGTGCAATCCTGACCATACTCATCAATATTATGTTTATACCATCTTATGGTTTTGTTGCCAGTGCGTGGGCTACATTAATCGTTTATCTTTTGCAAATGATTGCCTCTTACATACTAGGTCAAAAATACTATCCAATCAAGTATAACTTAAGGAAATTTGGGCTTTACCTTGGATTAGCAATTCTGCTCTTTTTTATCTCCAAAGCTTTCGATTTTGAAAATACAACGCTCCAATTTTTTGTCAATAATTCATTAATCGCCTTTTATATTTGGGTTGTTTATTCTTTAGAAAAAGACAATTTTAGAGCAAAGACATTTTAAAGATTCCTTTGTTGATTTCTGAATTGACATTTAATATTCTGGGGCTGTTGTTTTCGTAATTTTATAAAAAAAATGAAATGATCGTTAAAGTTATCAATCATTCTAACAATGCTTTACCCGAATATGAAACAGCACTCTCCGCAGGGATGGATGTTCGTGCTTTTCTGAATGAGCCCATCATGCTCAAACCCTTCGAAAGACAACTTATACCAACCGGATTGTACTTAGAAATTCCTTCCGGATTTGAATGCCAAGTTCGACCAAGAAGTGGTTTAGCCTTCAAAAAAGGAATTACCGTTCTCAATAGTCCAGGAACTATAGATGCTGATTATCGCGGAGAAATTGGGGTTTTATTAGTTAATTTATCGAGCGAAAATGTGAGCATTGAAACAGGTGAACGCATTGCGCAATTGGTTTTTGCCCCGGTAATACAAGCAGAATGGAAATTAACGGAAGAAATTTCTGAAACCAAAAGAGGTTCAGGTGGATTCGGAAGTACGGGAGTTAAATAATTAAATAACAGCTATCTAGAATCTAGATTTTGATACAAATAATATGAAAGTAATTGTACCTATGGCAGGTAGAGGAAGCCGCTTAAGACCTCATACATTAACTGTTCCTAAACCACTTGTTCCTGTTGGGGGAAAACCTATTGTCCACCGACTTGTTGAGGATATTGCAGCTGTATGCCATGAAAAGATTGATGAAATTGCATTTGTAGTGGGTGAATTTGGTGCAGAGGTAGAACAAGAACTCATTTTAGTCGCTGAAAAACTAGGTGCAAAAGGATCCATACACTACCAACATGAACCTTTAGGTACTGCTCATGCGGTATTGTGTGCCAAAGAAAAATTAGAAGGTCCGGTGGTTGTAGCATTTGCCGATACGCTTTTTAGAGCAAATTTCACACTTGATCCAAACGCTGATGGTATTTTATGGGTTAAACAGATTGAAGATCCCAGTGCCTTTGGCGTGGTTAAATTAAATGCATCTGGAGAAATTATTGATTTTGTTGAGAAACCTAAAGCATTCGTTTCCGATTTAGCGATGATTGGTATTTATTATTTTAAGGATGGTGCACAATTAAGAAAAGAATTAGAGTACCTCATCGATAACCATATCGTAAAAGGTGGCGAATACCAATTGCCAGATGCCCTCAGAAGACTCACTGAATCAGGATACAAATTTAAACCTGGTGAAGTTTTGGAGTGGCTGGATTGCGGTAATAAAGAAGTTACAGTGCATACCAATCAGCGCGTTCTGGAATATGATTTCGAAAAAAATGTGAAAATGGTAGCTGACTCAGCCAAAATTGCTGATAGTGTTATCATCCCTCCCTGTTTTATAGGTGAAAATGTTTTAATAGAAAATGCTGTTGTTGGTCCTCATGTTTCGTTGGGGAGTGGAACAAAGGTGATTGCTTCTGTTGTGCGAAATACAATTGTTCAAAATCATTCAACAATTCATAATGTTGTTCTTGCCGATGCAATGATTGGCGCACATGCAAGTTGTGAAAGTAATCCAAATGATCTTAGTCTAGGTGATTTTTCAACTGTAAAAATATGAGGCATATTCTAATATGGGTATTTGCGATTGCATTGCTAACTGCTTGTAAAACGGCTAAAGATGCAAAAGATAATCCTGGCCATTCATCTGCCGACTTCCCTTACATTGAAAAATTTCATGAGGCGGTTCGACTTAAAATGCGCGGACAAATAGATGATGCAATTAGTGCATTCGAAGGGTGCATTGCGATGAAAAATAACGACGATGCAGTTTATTATGCGCTTTCTGAATTGTATCTCATGAAAAATGACTTGGCCAAGTCATCAGAATATATAGCGCAGGCAGCTGATCTAGACCCAGGGAACATATGGTACATTCAAGAAATGGCTTACATGAACTTTGAAAAAGGAGAATTCAATTTAGCAGTAAATTACTTTGAAAAACTCTTGGATTATGAACCGCGAAATGTAGAGTGGTTATATGGCTATGCTGAATCTTTAGTTCGTGACGGTAAAATTTCCGATGCCATAAAAGCCTTTGACAAAACTGAAGATCAAATGGGTCTGTTTCCAGAGCTGTCTATTCAAAAATTCCAATTGTATGTGCAATTAAAGGAATGGGATAAAGCTGAAAATGAACTAATGGAGGCAAGAAAATTATTCCCTGAAGACCCACAAATTCTTGGATTTTTAATCGATTTATATTTTCAACAAGGGAAACAAACCGAAGCATTAACATTTTTAAAGCAACTTGTCGAATCTGATCCTCAAAATGGAAATGCACACATGGCATTGGCCGATATTTACCAACAAAAAGGTGAAATGGAGTTGGCAATGAATGAATTTAAATTGGCGATCTCTTGCACGGATATTGATTTAGATACTAAAATGAAAGTGCTGATTACATTATATGAAAGCGACTTTAAAGTTGATCCAGCCATATACGCTATCCTAGACGCCCTGATAAGTACCTATCCAGATCAAGCAAAACCTTATTCAATTAAAGGTGATTTTTTATTGAAAGATGAAAAAAATGAAGAGGCATTAAATGCGTATCGAAAGGCCCTAGAATTTGAACAAAATCAATATCCCATTTGGAATCAAGTATTACTGATGGAGTATCAAGCCAGTAAATTTGGAGATCTATATACAGATAGTAAAAAATGCTTGGAATATTTTCCCGCTGTTGCGACAGTTTATTTGCTCAATGGAATAGCCGCTGTTCAAATACATGAATATCAAGAAGCGATTGATGTCTTATCTATTGGAAAGGACTTTTCTACCGGAGATGAAGTCATGTCATCAGAAATTTATGCCCAACTAGGTGAAGCTTATTTTGGTCTCAACAAAAAAGATGATGCCATTAAAGCCTATAATATTGCTATTGAAAAAAATAAAAACAATACTTTATTTAAAAACAATTTCGCTTTTCGTCTTGCTCAATACAATTACAAGTTGGACATCGCAGAAAAAATGATAGATGAAGCCTTACTGCTTGAAAGTCAGCAGTCTAATTATATTGACACCAAGGGACTTATTTTGTTCCAAAAAGGAAAATACCAAGAAGCATTAGGATATTTTTTAAATGCTCAAGAATTGGAGCCAACTGATCCATTTATTGTTGAACACCTTGGTGACGCATATTTTAAAACAGGCAACGTGGACAAAGCGGTATCATTCTGGCTAGAAGCAAAAGTACTGGGTTCGAATAATTTAGTCCTAGACAAAAAAATCAATACAAAACAATTTTATGAACCTCAGTATTAAGTATTCCCTCATTTTCATTTTTTCGTTGATACTATTTTCTTGTTCTAAAAAAATAGGAGAACTAAGGAATGCTGATGAATCGATTTATTCAGATAAGCAATGGATGCATATTCTCGATAGTGTAAGTAAGCATAAACCTGACTTTTTTTATGCTAAAATGGATTCTGAATTTAAAAGCAATACGCAAAATTACAATTTCAAGACTTCGCTAAGAATGGTAAAAGATAGTGCCATAAATACCCTTATCACTTATGCATCTGTTCCAATTATTAACGCCATAATTACTAATGATTCTGCATCAATTGTAAATAAAAAAGACAAATGCTACCAAAAAGAAAGTATTGATATGCTCAAAAGTGTTGTAGGTGTTGATTTCACTTATTCCAATTTCGAAGAAATATTTTTGGGTCTACCAATAGATTTCGATTCAACTAGACTATACTATATTTTTTCAGAAGACGATAATTTATTGATTTCCAATTTTACAAAAAAAGAGTGGAAAAAGAGAGCTCATCTCAACGCCGCTGAACTGGAATTGGGCATGTATTACACCTACAAGATGAATACGCAATCGAAAACACTCGAAGGAATGCATATTTACAGTCCAATTGAAGAGGCTAACATTAATCTGAATCTTGAAGGTAGGACAGCAATAGATGGATTTCAAATTCCTGCCAAAATAATATTAGATATAGAAGTAAGAACTAATAAAATTTTCGTTCAACTAGATTACAACAAAGCAGAGGTGAATCAACCTCAAGCTCTTGTATTTAAAATTCCTGAGGGTTATGAAAAATGTGAATAAAATCTTACTTATCCTTTTTTGGGGTATTAATGGAATTGCGCTTTCCCAATCGGCAAGCGTAAAGTTAAAAGATGAGCAAGCCCGACTTGAGAAAAAGATAGCTAATACAAAAAGCCTATTGTCTCAAACTAAGAGTAACACATCACAATCGCTTACGGAATTACAATTGATAGATAACCAAATTCGATATAGGGAGGATCTGGTTCAAAACTACGACAACCAGGTAAGAAATGCTGAAATCAAAATGGTTGAAAAAGAGGCTGATATTATCGAATTACAAGACAAAATTAAGTTATTAAAGGAACAGTATAAAAAACTGCTGCTTTATGCATACAAACACCGAAATAAATACGGTAAAATGATGTATATTTTTTCAGCAACAAGTTATAATGAAGCTATTAAAAGAGCTGAATACTTAGAACGTATTGCTGATCTAGAAAAAAAGCAATTTCAAATTATTGTTCAAAATCAAAATCTGATTAAGGAAGAAATAGCATATATCGACAAGGAAAAAATTTATAAATCACAATTGTTGAATCAAAAAATTTCTGAGAAAGCATCAATTGAAGCAGACAAAATTTCACAGGAACAAGCTTATTTAAGATTTAAATCTGAAGAGTCAGTGCTAATTGGACAGCTTCGTGAAGAAGAAAGAAAAAGAGATGATTTGAGCAGAAAAATTACGCAAGCCATTCAAGATGAAATCCTTGCTGAAGAAAAGAAACGCAAAAAGAAAGAGGAAGAAACAGCAAAAAAGAAATCAAATTCATCCTCGCCATCAACAAACACAAACAACGCTTCTTCAACTGCTAAAAAAGAAACTGCGAGCTCCAATTCAACAGTAAAAAAAGAGGTCGTTCTTACCCCAACAAAAGAGGCGGTATCTCTTGGTAAAAACTTTGAAAGTAATAAAGGCAAATTGCCATGGCCTGTTGAAAGCGGAACTATTACAGAAAGTTTTGGAAAAAATGCACACCCTACATTGAGTAATGTTTATACCAATAACAATGGGGTAGATATTAGTGCGCCCCTCAATGCATCTGTACGAGCGGTTTTTGAAGGAGAAGTAACAAGTGTATTAAATATACCTGGTGCTGGAAAAGTAGTAATTATCAAACATGGCAATTACAGAACTGCCTATAGTAATTTGAGTGAAACAAACGTCAGTGCAGGCGATGTGGTAACAACGAAACAAGTAATTGGAACATTGATTTCAAAAGATGACAGCAAATTATCCTTATCACATTTTGAAATTCATTTGGTTTCGGATGGCGGTATACAATGTTTAAATCCTTCCCTTTGGCTTAAGCAATAGCTTTCTTTTTTTTCAATCTGATTTCCATTGCAATAAGGATAGCGACCATGCCCCATATTGGAACAGCAGCTTTATCTGTGTCCAGAAAGTTATTCAAAATACCATGAACAAAATAAGTGGTAAGCGAAAGAATTATTGCCAAAATAATTACCCTATTTTCTTTATCTTTTTCTGGCCATGAATAGTACAAGGTAATTGCTTTATAGAAAATAACGGCAATAACTAATATCAATGTTAAAAGACCCATCAATCCTGTTTCGGATAGGGGTCCGAGGTATTCGCTATGTGCGTTACCCATATTTCCAAAGTTGGTAGAAATGATAGTTAAATTCTCTGGTTCCTGAAACCGCGCATATTCAAAAGCGTATGTGCCAGGTCCAAAACCAAAAACTGGTCTTTCCTTAAACATTGCAATGGCACATGACCATCGATTGATGCGCTCCAAATTCGAAGCATCAGTAGTAACATTGGTTGCAGATTGCAATCTTTCACTAAATTCTTCTGTGGTATGTTCAAACTTATTGCGTTCCAATTCCATTTGTATTCCATCCCATGAATACCATAAAACAACTCCAAAAAACAAGGTGATTCCTAATAATATGGAGAATTTGACTCTGAAATGAATAAGCGCCCAAACGCCTAAGGCAGCAAAAATACTGAGCCAAGCTGCTCGAGTATATGAAAAATATAAAGCCAAAAGATTGATCAAAATAAAGCCCAAAACAATCGCTTGTACCAAAGGCGAATGTTTCTTGCTGAAATACAATCCAAATAAAAGCGGAACAATCAACGCTACGATGGCTCCATAAATCGTATGATCTTTAAAAAAAGGCCACATGACCCAATGACTTTCTTTTTCCCCAAATCGATAGGAAGCATGCGTCAATAAGGTGTAAAGCATCACCACAACCATCCCACAGATAAATAGCCATAAAAACCATTTAACATATCTCGATTCTAAAAATACCAATGAACCAAAAACAAGCATAGGAATAATAAACCACAACCTGGCAACAAGAAACTTAATTGAAATCATTGGATTTGTACTCGTAATACATGTTATTCCAATCCAAAAAAGATAAAGTCCAATTGCCCAAATTATGGGATTTTGCCAAAACTCTGGAACAATGATATTCTTTCTCAAGTTTAAAGCAATCAGCATGACCATAAATCCGAATAGAACCGGCTCTGTTGGAACAAACAATCCAAAACTACTCGTCCATTCCTCGATATTTACTGATAATGGCGTGAAAAAAGCCAGTCCTAAAAATGCCCATTTTGTCTCATAAACACAAAAATAAATGGCCATTAAGACGAGTGGAAAAAGCGTTAGGTAGACTTGTTCGCTCCAAATAAAAAACAAACTCAGTGCAATAAATGCCAATGCACAAAAAATGACAAAACTATTTGAACGCGAGGCTTGTAGCATTAACCTAAGCGCTTCAATTCTCTAATACGATCTCTAATTAATAACAAAAAGACCATGAATACGAAAGCTCCAATTGTAGATAATAAAACGATAATCATACGCTTTGGACGGTCTTTTTTATCAGCAACTACAGCCTTTTCAACTACGAATTTATGGTTGAATTGAGCGTTTGCATCTGACTCCGCTTGCTCATATGAAACTTGGAATTCTTCCAGCTGCATAATCTTTTCATTTCGGATGAATTCCAAACCATCGAAGGTTGATCCATGCTTTAGGTTGACGTCAATTGTTCTTCTTAACTCTGCTTTTTCAGTAGGGTTTTTTGCATCAACATAAGCCTGAAACAAGTTTGTTCGGCCATCTAAGGACATGACGCCAAGCGAACTTAGAGAATCTAATTTGGCCAAAATTAAATTTCGATCCTTTTCCAACTGTTCCTTCTTTCTTTTATTAATTCCAAATGCTGGAAGCGTTCTTTCCGCAACCATTTCATTTTTTACAGTATCAATGAGATCAACAATTTTATTTGCCATCGCAGCTGCCTTTTCGGGATCCCTGTCCAAAACATCAATTTGAATTGATCCATATCTAGTTCTTACGAAAGCAAAATTATTATTGTACTTCTGAATAAGTTTGTAATGCTTATTGGCATCATCCTTCGAAATTCCGTAGTGATTCATTAAATCAAAACGTTCTACAATTTTATCTCTAATTTTTGATGATTGGAGAATTTGAACCAATTGTTCTGCATGTTCTTCCTCCCCGAAATCCATTGCCGCCGCCTTGGCATTTCGCTGCTCCGAAAAAGACACCGTGCTTGTTGCCGCAGGAAATACAACAGCCGTTGAACGGTAAATAGGAGTCATCATTAAAGATGCACCCAAGGATAGTACACTAACAATACCGGTAAAAATTATTAGAATTTTTCGCTTTTGCCAAATATAGACCAGTAGATTCTGTCGTGTATTTTCAATTTCTTTCAATTCTTCACTCATGACTTTCTAATGTGGTGCGAAGTTAGTTAAAATAAAGTGTTCAGAAAAACAAGGTCTTATAACGCAGTTTGAGGCGCTAAATTTTATTCTGGGACAACATTTTTTAATGAATGAAGGATTCCTCGGATGTCAATCAATTTAAAAATGAACAAACTAAGAATTCCCGAAATTAACAGTATAATCCAAGAATAATTTTCGTCTCTAAATACTATTGTCACTACTATTAAAACCAGCGCTAATGCAACAAAACGAAAAAGCTCAACCATATGATTACCGAGATGCAATTTATTATGACAGTATAGGGTTTGAATAAGAGCTGTCATGGATTGCGTAATTAGTGTTGCTATTGCTGAACCAGAAGCTCCGTATTTCGGAATTAAGAGTGTATTAAGCACAACATTCAATAGGATGCCAACCGCAGATAATTGATTTAAAAATCGAAGATCACCTTTTGCAGTAAGCAAAGTGCCATAAATCAAGCTCAAGCACATTCCAATAAATCCCCACATAAGAAATTTAAAACAACCGGCAGCTTCAGGAATGTTTTCATTATAAATATAGGATAATAACGTTTCCGCTTGATTTGCACAAAGAAATGCCAAGAGTATACTTCCTCCAACTAAAAGGTTTCGAGAGGTTTGCAGAAGTGGTATCAATTGTTTAGATTTTTCTTTAATGAGCCTTGAAAATAAGGGTAGCAATAAATTTGCGAAAAGCATTCCAAACATAAAGAAGGCATCTAATAATCGAAATCCTTGAGCGTATACGCCTGCTTCATGAGCACCATTTGGATGGATCCGCTCCAACATGACAGCATCCGTTCGGGTGTAGGCCATCATCAATAAAATAAGTAAAGCATAGGGATAACTCTTTTTTAATATCGCAAAAGAAAATACCCAATCAAATTCAAATTTCGGCACTCCAATTTGTCTCAACAAAATAAAGAATGCAACCAATAAGGTAATGGC
>CANHJY010000058.1 GCA_947461185.1 Flavobacteriales bacterium | reverse complement strand
TGCAATTGCTGAATTATCAACTCCTGAAGCCAATTATTTGAAAGATGGATATTGGGCTGAAAATAAAGCTAATGAATTGAAACCTAAAAGTCTTTTTGTAAGATTTTTTGTTAGAATGGATGATGTTTCCAACCGCATTTTATCTAAGGTTAACTCTAGTATGACAGAAGCAGAAAGAGAGAAAGCAATTAGTGAAGAAATCGCCTTAATTGAAAAAGAAAATAACGAAGGTGGAAAATATGTAGTTTCAGTTCGATCTTTCTTTCAAGGAAATGAATATTACTATTTTGTATACGAAGACTTTAAAGATGTGAGGCTTGTAGGTACGCCTCCGGAAAGTATTGGGAAATATGGGGGTGATACGGACAACTGGGAATGGCCTAGACATACCGGAGATTTCTCAATGTTTAGGGTATACGCCGATGCAAATGGAAAACCAGCCGATTACTCAACAGAGAATGTTCCACTTCAACCAAAGCAATATTTAAAAGTAAATACCGGTGGGGTTCAGGAAAATGATTTCGCTATGATTCTTGGTTATCCTGGAAGAACGAACAGATGGATGCCGTCTGGTGGAATTGAACAAAATGTTAAGTTCGCCTACCCTGCTTGGGTCGAAGGATCCAAGACTGGAATGGATGCAATGAAAAAATACATGGATCAAGATGAAGCAGTTAATTTAATTTATGCTTCTAAATATGCCGGAGTTGCCAATTATTGGAAAAACAGACAAGGTATGATTGATGCATTAACTGAATTTAATACTGCTGTAACCAAGGCAAATCAGGAGGCTAAATTCAATAAATGGGCGAACAAGAAGAAAAATAGAGAGAAATATGGAAAGGTGGTTTCTACTATTAATAATTATTATGCTTTAACAAATGAAAAATCACGTCATGATAATTATTTGCAACAATTGTTAAGAACCTCTGCATTTGGAACGATCTCTAGAGGTATTGGTAAAGAATTATTGGCATACGCAAATGCTGATGAAGCAACCCGATCAAATGCAATTGCATCTCTTGAAGAATCGATTAATACGTTTATTTCTGAAATGTATTTACCCGCAGAAATTGATATCCTCAAGGCTCAATTAAAATTGTATTCAAGTAAATCAACTGGTTACCCACTTGCAAGCGCTGTTGTTGATATGAATGGTGATTTTGATGCAATTATTGATGATTATTTTGCGAAAAGTATTTTTGCTTCTAAAGATAATCTGGTTGCTTTTTTGAAAAATCCTGATGCCGCTTTAGTATCAAATGACCCGCTAATGAATTTATCAACAAATCTTATCACGCATTTATTAACTAGGTCTCCTGAAGTTGAAAAAGCTCAAAATGATTACACAGCCGCATACAGATTACTGGTTGAAGGGATGAGAAAATCAAAATTAGCCACAATAGATTATCCTGATGCTAATTCTACGTTGAGATTGACATACGGAAAAGTTAGATCATTACCTACCGATGCAACCAACGACGCTGCAGTAAATTATTACACTACCATGGAAGGTTTGGTAAAAAAATACAAGGCTAATGATCCAGAGTTTGATTTACCCTCAAGAATGTTGGATTTATATGAAACAAAAGATTACGGCAATTATGCAGATAAGAATGGATATATGCCTGTTTGTTTCTTAACAGATAATGACATTACTGGAGGTAATTCTGGTTCGCCAGTATTAAATGGAAAAGGTGAACTAATCGGTTTGGCTTTCGATGGAAATATTGAAGCGATGGCTGGAGATGTAATTTTTGACAAGGAATTGCAAAGAACAATTAATGTGGATATCAGATATGTTTTATGGTTGATAGAGAAATACTCTGGCGCCAAGCATATAGTTGACGAAATGGAAATTGTCAAATAAAATTTAAAATCCCGAAAGGGATTTTTTTTTGATCATGCATTTTTGAATCGTAACAATTAACTCTTAATTAGCTAACATTAACTTAATACTTATGGATTTTCTTTGTGACATGAAAATTCATCAAGATATGGAGTTGATAGAAAAAGATTTGAATTATTTGTTAGAAACAGGTAAAGAACTAGATACGGAAGGACAAAATGAAAAAGCCTTAGAACAGTATATGAAAGGATTAGAACTATCTACTAAAACCAATTTAAATCAATATACCAAGATTTTCAGTCAGTTAATTATCACTTTGTTATAATTCAATACGTAAATAATTAAAATAAAAAAGGTCGCAAATGCGACCTTTTTTATTTTATATTCTAACACAATATATCATGGATTTTCCTTGAAAAATGCTGCAGCATCTGCATCATTAGGATCCATCTCCACTATATTGTTCCAGTAAGCTCTTGCCTTTTCGATATCTTTTCCTGGTGAATCATTAAAGCTATAAAAACGACCAAGGTATCTTGCTGATTCGACAAACGCTGTTTTACCAAATTTCGTATTCTTATCATCAGCCGTAATTAATTCATATACCTTTTCGTAATATGGTTTTTGACTATAATTTGTTTGAACAGTATCCACAAAGTATGTAACACGAGCTCTCCATAAAAAACCTGGATAATACGAATTAGATAATTCATTTAATTTAGCAAAAGCATCATCGGCAGCAACATAATCTTTAGGACCATAATAATAGGATCTTCCAAGGTCATAATATTCTAAACCCTTCAATTCTGAAACCGACTTCTTTTTATTATAAACCTCAATAACTTGATCGTATTTCTTTGCCTTGAAATACAATTTACCTATTTCTCCTAATATTTCATGAGCAGTAGGATTTAATTCGTATCCTTTACTCAATTCTATTATCGCTAAAGAATCACTACCTGATAAAGAAAGTAACATCCCTTTATATTTGAAATCCTCGAAAATAATTTTGTCACTTGGAACAATCCCAAAATATCTTTCCAACGCCTGAAGACCATTGGTTGTTGCAACACTAACATCAATCCCATCAGACTGATTACATTCATAGTAACAATATGCTAAAATGCGTTCCATGAAATAATTATTGAAGTTCGCTGCTTGAAGCGACTCAATTTGTTTAATCGCATCACAATATTGCCCAGCTATATATAACGAAGATGCATAGCGATAACGTGCTTCGTTTCCATTGTTCAACTCTAAATATTTCTCCCAGTTTTGAATTGCCAATTGCCCTGATCCAAATAAGAAATACAATTCAGCATTTTCCCTGTAAGCAGGTGCATAGGTTGGGTCAATTGAAATCGCTTCTTTGTAGTAATCATTGGCAGTTTCCCAATTTTGAGCACGTCGGTATAAATTCGCAACCCTTACAATACCTCTTGGAGATTTAGGATTAATTTTTAAAACTTCATTATAACATTTGATTGCCTCACTCCCATTGTCTGGTGTTTTTGCCAATAATGCATCCCCCAATAACAATTGAGAATCTTCATTTTTAGGATCTAATTTGATTGCAAGATTTAAAACATTAATTGCATCATCCAAACTTTGAACTGGAGATTCTATATAAGTTTCTGCAATGGCACGCATAACTTCTGCATTTTTATTCTTGGTTGAACTTAATGCCTTTGCAAATGCAGCTTTAGCACCAACTTGGTCGTTATTTAACCATAGAATTTTTCCTTGTGCTACTATAGAAAGTGGATTTTCGCCATCAACTTTCGAGCATTTGGTCCATGATACTTTTGCGGAGTCCACATAATCTGGTGATTTATCTACCTGCGACCATTCATAAAAATTCTCGGCCTTATAGAAATAATAAGTTCCATTATTCGGCTCTTTAGCAATCAAAGCATCAAATAGTGCTTTTGATTCTGAAAATCGCTCATTTTCTGTCTTGTATGTGCCATCTTGAACGGTTTGTGCGAAAGAAAATCCACAAGAAACCAAGGCAAAAATTGTAGTTATTTGAGTTTTCATTTTAATGTTTTCTATTGAATTACAATTGTCCTGCCAAAATTATAAATTAAAATGTTTAAATATATTTAAAACAGATTATTCTTCAGTACTAATTTCAATAAGTCTAATTGGCGCATTTGCGGGAACAAGTGCTGATTTTTCAACTATAATCTGTCCTTTCTCTCCCTTCATAAATAAAACCAACCCCGTATGAAGACCATTTCTACTGCCTTTATTTAAAATCCAAATCTCGCGAGTAAGTGGATATTCTTTGGTATATAAATAACCAGAAAATGGCTTAAAGTATTCACCTCCCTCCTTTGATGAAACCCCCATAACGGTAATACCTTTCATAAAATTTACTGCTTTGGGATCATCAGAATCACTTATCCAATTAAGACCTATAATACCTAGTGCACTTTTATTGTTTTTTACATAATTAATAACTTCTTGGTTACTCTCAACTGCAAAAACATTTAATGGAAATTTATCGACTTGGACTAATTTTCTCAAATAATTGTAATTCGCTGAGTTGGTTTTATCAAAAACCACATTAATTTTTGTTTTAAAATGCTGCCATGTATCAATTTCGCCATTAAGTATCTTTTTTAAATTTTCAATTGAAATATTTGTATCTATATTGAGATCATTAACAATTAAAGCTATTGCATCGGTTGCTATTTTATCTGTTTGTATGTTTACTTTCTTTTTGTTTAGGAACAATCGTTCCTCTTCTGTTAAATTCCGTGAAACACAAATCGCCTTTATGGAATCATTAAGGAATTTATTAATTATAATCCCTTCCGGCTCATAGATTGCATTGATATTCGCTTTCGGATTTAAACCTTTGAAGGTATCAACACTTGTGGTAAAAAGAGGCCGAAAGGATTCGTCAACAAAAAAGTCAACATTACCAACCCTGTGCGTATCCCCTCCTCCTTTCTTAACTTGGCTGCACGATGTAAGAAAAGAAGTCACCAAAAACAATAGTAAATAAATATTATTCCTAATCTTCTGAATCATTTTTTTCATTCTTTAATACCTTAAATAATCTAAAAGATCTATACGCACAATAAACCAATAAGAAAAGAATTAAAACTGTTCTTTTGAATCCATTTATTTGATCCAATGCAATATCTGTAAATGTAAAAAAATAGACAAGCGTTAAGCTTGATACAATTACAACAAATCCTGTTAATGAAGAAATAATTTTCAATTGAATAAAAAAAATCCCCGATGAACGGGGAATATTTATAAAATCAACTACCTAGTGAAAGTGATATTGGGAGTATGTACCACTGAGGCACGCTTCTTCCAGCAATTTTTCCGGGTCTCCAGCCATTTAGCTTGCGTATAACACGCAATGCTTCAGTATCGCATTCCGGACAGGAAGGTACCATCTTTTGTTCTATTGAAACATCTGAAACGGTTCCATCTGTATTAACAACAAAACGTACATACAATTTACCTTGTATTTGCATTTCTCTTGCAATATCTGGGTATTTATAGTTATCGTTTATAAACTGCATAATGCCTGCGAAACCTCCAGGGAACTCAGCCTCCTCATCAACGAAGGTATAGGGCTCAACCTTTTGTTCAACAACCTTGTTTTCTTTAAATTCAGGTGTTCCTTCCTCTTCATCTGGATTATAGCCAAAAGGATCATCAACACCATCTTTTGTTTCCTTACCAACATTTGTATTTTCATCAGGAATTTCGATAGGTTCCTCATCGTCTCTATCAGATACTATAGGAGGTGGAAATGCCACAGTTTTAACTGGCGGTGGAGTTTCTTTTGGTGGCGGCGGCGGTGGCGGTGGTGGCGGTGGTGGTGCCATTTCCTTTTTAGGTTTCATCATATCCATACTAACCATCTCACCCATCAAATTAGCGTCCTCTTCTTTTTCATCAGGAAGTGATCTAATATAGAAATAAGCTCCAAAAACTGCAGTAAGAAGGAGCATTAATGCTAATGTTAAAAGTAACATACGTTTTTCGTAATACTTTCTAAGAACATAAGCACCATATCCACGATTCCTATGACTAAAAACCAATTCATTTCTGTCAGTTGAAGTAATTTGTTGCCATGATTTAGAGGTGATATAATCGTACAAAGTAACGAAAGCCACCAATCCGATAATTACATAAATAAAACCCATATTATTTCAGTTTTTGTTTTAATAATTCCTTTTCCTCTTCCAAAAATCCATCATCATCTATAGGAGCAACAACACCAATTTCTGCAATTTTTAATTCATCTATAAGATCAATAAAGTTTTTGCATATTGCTTTGTCATCGGTTTTAATAAGTACCTTCAAAGATTTCTTATCTTTTTTAGCATCAATCAACTGTTTGTCATAAGTTAATGTATCTATCTCTTTCGATTTAAGCTTATTCTGTAAAGTCAACTTCTCGGTTAATACAAACTCATTTCTTTCTGCTAGTAATTTTCTGATTCCATCAGGACCAAAATCAGTTTCACTTAATTTTGTAGGACCTGTTGGACTCGGTTCATCTTTACCGTAAAATTTACCAGAATAGTAATAAATCTTATCTTTTGACAATAAAAATGTTATAGCATTTTTTATTTCAGGTTGTTTCACTTCATCGTTTTTATCCAATTTAGCAGGATAAACCAAACTCATTACCTTTGGTTTACTGAAAGTAGATGTTAATACGAAAAATGTCAGCAATAGAAATGCTAAGTCAACCATAGGAGTCATGTCTATCCTAGGATTACCCTTTTTTGCTCGTTTTTTACCTTTCTTACCGTGGCCATTATCACCACCTTCTGCAATTTCTGCCATAGAATTTTAATTTAAATTGGAGCAATTTCCATGGATGTTATAAAATTTAGATTGTTCAGGTTTAAATCCCTAAAAACATCTATAACTTTCTTGGCTTTACTATATTCAGTATCACCGTCTACACGTAAAATGTACTTTGGTTTAAAATCATCAATTTTAACGCTAGCATTTTTCATTTTCGCTTCTTCGAAATTGGTTCTTCCTGTATTTCTAGCTGCAGCATCTCCAAATTGAATCCAATATCTCAATTCGTTTGTTAATGCTTCAGAAGTATCTGCAGGTATACCTTCGGGAAATGCTTCTTTTCGAATTTCAGCTTCTGAATTAATATATTCCTTCAGTTTATTCACTGGACAGCTAAAACTTGCCATCATTTGAAATTCTTGTCTTTCGTCTTCTGTAAATTTAATATTGTATGTACTAGCAATATTATCTAGAACCTCACCTTTTGCTTCAGGGTTTGAGACATTGAAAAATATTTTACCAGTTTTATCTACAGTAACAATAAGCGCATTTTTAGGAATATCTTTATCAGTAACACTTGAAGGTAAAGAAACTTCAAATGGCTCTGGACTTCTAAAAGAAGCTGATAACATAAAGAAGGTAACCAAAAGGAAGGCCAAGTCAACCATGGGAGTCATGTCGATTGAAGGCGAGCTTTTCGGCATTTTAAGCTTTGGCATCTTCTTATTATTTTTAAATGATAATAATTACTTTAAATTATTTCTGGCTTGCAGAAAAGTCTTGTACAATTGTAAAAGAAGCTTCATCAATACTGTATGTCATCGCGTCAATCTTAGTAGAAAAGAAGTTGAACATGATAATTGCTATTGTAGAACCTGCAATCCCAAAAAATGTATTAATCAAGGCTTCGGAAATACCAGTCGCTAATTCCGACGTATCAGGAGCTCCACCACTCATTGCGGCAAAGGAACGAATCATACCAAGTACAGTTCCAATAAGACCTATTAAAGTTGCAATTGAAGCACATGTTGATAAAACAACCATGTTTTTAGAAAGCATTGGAAGTTCAAGTGCTGACGCTTCTTCCAACTCTTTTTTCAATGTCTCAACTTTTTGCTCCTTATTTGATTCACTATCATTTTTAATGTGATCGTATTTAACTAATCCAGAGCGCACTACGTTTGCCAAAGAACCTTTTTGTTTGTCACATGCTTCGATAGCTGAGTCAATCTCTTTATTCTCAAGCATTGACTTAATTTTAGCTACGAATTTGTCAGATTTTCCTTTTCCTCTTGCCAAAGACAAAGTAACGAATCTCTCAACTGAGAAAAGAATGATAATTAAGTTTATTGCCACAAGAATTGGTACAATGAAACCACCTTTATAAATCGTTCCAAGATAATGTGGTACATTTTCAGACCAACCAACTTCCTCACCTTCTACTAAAGGAACAGGCTCACCTTCTGCGTCAAAGTTTTCGGGAGCACCAAAGACGTATGTATAAATCAAAACCCCAACAACCAGACAGACTACAATTGAAAGTACTGACATCAAGGAGTTAAACCCACTAATTGTTTTATTCTTACTCATAGCTATAATTTTATAATTTTTCGATTAGGTCGCAAACATAACAAAAAAGTTTCAAAACAACAATCTGTTAATGTTACCTTTTTATTAACGACAAATTCAATAACGTCGAATAAAAAATTATATTGTAATTTTCGAAAAAAGACTTTTAATTCAAAGATCCAAAAGAAATTGCATGGTATCAATTTTATCCGCATAGTCTGTCCACAAAGGGAATTGTGAATTACCAAAATTTGTAAAATCCTTTCCAATAATTACCTGAATAGATTCATTATGTTGAGCTAGATATTTTTCGATGTCTTCTTGAGAATCATAATAATGATAATTCAAAACTGAAACAGGACTGTTCAGTTCCATACTTTGCATAAATATTACAAAATTATTCTCAAGAAATTTCACTTTATTCAACATGTAAATAGCCCTGTAATAATCATAATTATTGGCATATTTGTTATGATGTATGATATCACCAAAACTTGTGATGTTTTTAAAAATTTTATTTAAATCAAAATTATTAGGAAGGATTAAATGAGCAACATTCCTGCAACCCAATCCAAAATAATTAAAAATATCATTTCCTAAACGTTGAAAATCTTTATCATCTTCATCTCCTCTAATTACGGCTAATGAAGTTCGATTTTTACGGAGAATTTTAGGATGGTTTTTAAAATAATTTCGAAACTGATGAATTGTATTGTTACTTCCTGTGGCAATTACGGCATCGAATCCACTAGCTACACCGGCAACAAATGATATTCTTTCGATGAATTTGGGATTTATTTTGAGTAGAATTTCTGCGATTAATGGTAACAATGTTGAATCATCGGAACTCAATTTGCACATAACTCTGTTACCACTCATTAGCACTGAAATAAAATCATGGAATCCTACCAAAGGAATGTTTCCAGCCATAATGACGAGGACAGTTTTTGTAGATTTTGCAAATCCATATTCTGACTGCCAATCATTAAGTTTTTTATCTGTTAAATTAATCGCATGATTTTTAATTGCAAGCCTTACATTCTCCTCTGTGAACCAACCGTTTGTTCGCTTTTGGTATTTAACGCAATG
>CANHJY010000057.1 GCA_947461185.1 Flavobacteriales bacterium | reverse complement strand
AGATTTTTGCATTACCAATCCTTTGGGACCAGACCATGTTACATATATTTCACCATTTGGACCTAAAGCCGGAACGGCTCCTTCCACAGTATTATCTCCATCGAGACAATCACCAGCATAGTATGAAATTCTAATTGGATCAGCCCATGATTTTCCTTGATCGCTTGACTTTGAAAATAAAATCACGGATGAATCATTAGAACTTTTCGAATCATATTTATCAAATTGTGTCCATGTAAGATAAATTTCATTACTGTTTGGATTCACAACAACCCAATGCTTATCTTGAGCTTTGGTCCCATTTGGTTTGGGAAAAGTCCCATTATCAAATTTCCCTGATACTTGATCTGCAGATTGACAAACAATTCTGTCTATCCATGAAGTTTTTTTGTAATCTGCAAGATGAAAATAATAAACACGACCTGAATAGTCAAAAGTTATTACTGGGTCACCCCATACGCCAAATTCGCTTTTTAGATTTGATGATTTCCATGTTTTACCACCATCAGTCGAGTAATAATAATCGTCTATTATTGAACCTGCAGCCATTATGTCTGGATTATTTGGGTCTATAGCAATAGCTGGTTCACAAACACTATGGTACAACATTCCTCCTGGAGCATCTTTTAATTGAATATTGGTAAATTTCAATTGAGCTGAGACACTGTAAATGGAAAACAAAAAGTAGAAAATGGTCAAATTTTTCTTGATGCTTCTTTTGAAGTTAAAGTTGTTTTCCATGTGTACTTAAAATTAAATTGTTCTTAACCAATAATTTCTTAGGTTCATTTTCAAAGTATCATTTTCCAATTCTAAACTATATGAGGTAGAAATAGCATTTTGCATTTCAACCTGTAATATCTGAATTATGTCATCTCTAGATATCATCAAATAGAAGGAATCACTTTCGAGCAATCCTAATAAAAACGAATCCAAAGCATTTTTATCTACACGAAAAGTTTCGAATGCAATAATTTCATCATTCACGCTTAGTCCAGCATTTTCAGCTGATGAATTAGATTTGATCGTTTGAACAATTAATTTACCCGATACTGTTTCATAGGTTGCTCCAAAACTAGATTTCTCAGAAGTTAAAACATTTACTTTAATTCCTATTTTAGATAAGATGTCAGCATAATTTGGAACCATTACGCCCTCAATATTGTCAGAAAAAAAAGCATCAAGATCTTCATCAAGGAACTCCTCCAATTCTGTCTGAAATTCATTATCAGTAAATCCTCGATTTAATTTCTTGTAATATTTATCGTATAATATTTGAAGGAAGTGATCTAAACATTTGTTGCCATTATACTTTTCGATTATCATAGCATCGAATAACATAGCCATTGTAGCTCCACGGGAGTAGTAAGTCATTTGTGTATTAGCACTATTTTCATTCGTTCTGTAAGCTTTTATCCAAGCATCAAAACTAGCATGAGCTAACGGCTGAACACGAGATCCAATTGTACCTTCAACATAATTAATACTACTTTGCAGTTTACTCAAGAACTTTTCTGGCGTGTAGAATCCTGCTCTTAACATTAATAATTTATCGTAATATGAAGTAAAACCCTCCATAACCCACAGCAAGGAAGTATAATTTTCTTGGTCATAATCGAATGGGCCTAATTCCTTTGGGCGAATTCGTTTCACATTCCACAAATGAAAATACTCATGCGCCACAAGGGAAAGAAAATCTAAATAATCAGATCCTTCATATGTCCAACGGTTAACGCTCAATGTGCATGAATTAGCGTGTTCTAATCCACCTTGTCCATTTACAACATTATGAATTATAAAAGTGTATTTTTTATTCGGGTTTTCACCAATAACATCAGTCGCTGCTTCTACAATCTTGGCCATATCGCGCTTTAAATCGATGATGTTATAATTGCCCACACCATAGATAGCGACCCTATGTTCTACATTAGCTGCATTGAAAGTAAATTCTGTCTGATTGCCAATTTCAATTGGACAATCGATTAATTGATCATAGTTTTCAAACTGAAAACTAAAACTTCCATCAGCTACAATTCCCTCCGATTCAGGTTCTAATGCAGTGGTAATTTTTTTAAACTCAAGATATGGGTTAATCTTCAATGATCCATTCAAGTTTTTATAACCATCAACATACATAAATACTCCTGATCCACTAACAAATCCATGCGATAGATCCAGAAAACTTGTTCGAACGGTGAGCTCAAAAGCATACACCTCATAATTAATTATTACTTTTTTCGATTTTCCTTTTACAATTTTCCAACTGTTTTTAGTACTTTTTTCAACTTTTAATACATTTCCGAACTCATCTTGTGCACGCACTAAGTTGATGTTTTTTGAAAACTCGCGAATTAAATAGGAACCTGGGGCCCAAACTGGCAATTTTAAGCGTATGTCTTTTTCCTTGAAATTCTCTAATTCCATTTTAACTTCAAAATAGTGATTTTCAGGTTTCGTCATACTCAACGTATAGGAAACTGATTGAGCAAATAATGAAGAGGATATTAAAATAAAAACGTAAAGCAACACATTTTTCATTGTTCGAAATTTCGAATAAAGTTAAGAAAGTATTGAATTAAATCGGCTATAAATGTTTGAAGGAAAAAGATTTAGAATTGTGTTCAATTTCAAATAGATGAGGGTAATATTTCCTCATTTCTTCATTCATCAAATTAATTGGAACATCATCAAATTCTCCATAAAAATGAAGGTATTCCATAAATTTCTTCCCCTCTGAGAACTCTTGAAACATGGCATCATGAACGCCATCCCATTGAAGTACATTTACCTTATTCCAAGCACAAATTCTCTTATCAAAAGCGGGGGTACATTTTATCCATTTATCATTGACGAAAATAGAACAATAACCATGAAAAACGATTTCTTCACGTTTTAAAAAATCTTTAAGTTTTGATATTTCAAGATGATTTTTGACAATTGCAAAACCAAGTTTTGATGGGAATCCAAATTTTCTTGCTAAGGATGCCAATAGAATACTTTTTTCGACGCACCAAGCTCTTTTTTTTGAAAGAACGGAAGAAGCGGTTAAACCATTTTGTGTAATGTCAAGGTGATAAGGATCATAAATAAAAGCATCCCTAACCCAATTATACAAATCAACAACCAATTCCAAATTATTATTCTGACTATTGAAGATTTGCTCAACAGTGTTAAAATTTGGGTGATAAAAATCAAGAAATTCTGTAGACTTGAGAAAATTATTCATTATTCGTTTCGAAAGAAAATAAATTCACAATTTTACATAATTATTCATTGCTCAAAATGGAAAAATCAATAAACAACGAACAAAAAAAAACTTGGTTAGACCATATTGGCAAATTCATTTTAGGTGAAAAGCAACCAGACAGCCTAACTAAAGTAACATTTTACAGTTGCCTATTTCTTTGGTCCATATTTTTTGTTTGGAGTCTATTGAGTTTTGGAGCCATATTTTTTAGAGAAACGATACAAAACGAAAAAAAACTTCCAGTATCTGATATGATCAATGCACGAGGAATTGAATTAGGTTTTGATTCGGGAGATTTTATTGATCGCTTATTAGTATTTCATGCTATTAGTTTAATTTCATGGATTATCGTATTAGTTGGGATTTTGTTTATTTGGAGAAAAATACCTTCGTATGTGTATTTTTTCTTCGGTGGAACCGGAATTTATTTTCTAACTATGGTCTTGTATCTCAACTTGGATTACTACATAGAAGACACCACTTTTTTCGATAAAATTGCATTTATTGCACTTAATTTATCTGGAGCTATCAATACTTTATTTCTAAAAACCAATTCAAACCAGGCATCTACTGGTCTTTTTGAGGAAGAAGATTGACATTATTCAATAGGTGTTCAATAGTTTGGTTTACATTCATGTGCGTGACATCCAAGGTAAATTGAGCATTGCTGTAAATATTTAATCTTTGGGCATAAAGTTCTTGAAGATAGGATCTAATGTCTTTATCATCTAGATTAATTAATAACGGTCGGTTATTTTTTGATGATAAAAGGCGTTGATATATTTCTTCTAAATCAACCTTTAAAAATATTGTAGAGCCTAAGTTATTCAATTCGTAGATTAAGTTATTGAAACAAGGTAGCCCCCCTCCTACTGAGAGGACAAAATTTTCAGGAAGTTTAAGATTTTCAATACATTGCTTCTCTATTTCTCTAAAATGATTTTCACCAAATGCTATAAATATTTCATTTACTGTTTTACCCAGTTTCTTTTCAATTATCTCATCGGTATCATAAAAAGGAACCCCTATTTTCTTTGAAAGCTGACGTCCAATCAATGATTTTCCACAAGCCATAAAACCAACCAAAATAATTTTCATGTCAAAACAAAGTTAACTCAATGACCATCAATTTGAAAATTACAATATTTTGAACTTGAATCGAGAAAAAAATAAAAAAAGAATAGATAATGCTTGTTGGAAAAAATATTAAAGTTATCTTTGCACCCGCATTGAGCTTGAAAATTAAGATTCGGTAGCTCAGCTGGTAGAGCAATACACTTTTAATGTATGGGTCCTGGGTTCGAATCCCAGCCGAATCACGCTGATAAAAGCACTGTCCAAAGGACGGTGCTTTTTTCGTTTCTCAGCGACTCTTAGCTTGCTTAAGGGAGTGGGGAAATGAAAAAAGTGCCAGATTAACGCAGTGAATGAGTGCTTTTATCCACTGCACTTCGATGAATCTGGGAGATTAAATCCCAGCCGAATCACGCTGATAAAAGCACTGCCTAAAGGACGGTGCTTTTTTCGTTTCTCAACGACTCTGAGCTGCTCAAGAGGGATCAAGACCAAAACCTGAGGACTAAGGCATCAAAAAGACATAAAAACAAACCTTGTTTACTTTGTTTAATTCGCAATGACAAATTTTAATCCAGCAAATGTTTAACGAAATAAAAAAGTCATTATACCTGTTTGTCTATTCATCAAAATTAATTTTCATATTTGTACATTATAATTCCTAAATACAAACCCCAAACTATGAATTCATTTTTAAAATCTTTTTTGATAATTTCTGTCCTATTTGTGAGTTCAACTGGATGCAACAACAAGGTAGATGATAAAAAAACAGCTACTTCAGATACTGCTGAAACAATTACTCCGGCGAAACCCTCAACATTTGTAGGTGAGAAAACTACAATCGCTAAAAATGAACCCACTGATTTCATACCTGAAGGTTATATAATGTTTGAAAAAATAAATGGAGATCTCAATAATGATGGTGCTGAAGATTGTGTTTTAATTATAAAGGGAACAAATAAAAATAAGATTATTACGGATGAGTATAGAGGCAGGTTAGATCAAAATCGTCGTGGAATTATCGTTCTGTTTAATAATAATGGTTCTTATGAACTAGCAACAAAAAACTACGATTGTTTTTCTTCAGAAAATGAAGACGGCGGTGTATATTTTGCTCCCGAACTTTCTTTAGATATTAAACGAGGTAACCTTTATATTAACTACGGGCACGGTCGATATGGCGCTTGGAAATATACTTTCAAATATCAAAATGGGGATTTCAAATTAATTGGTTATGACTTTTTCGAAGGTGCACCTGTTGTGGAAAGTGAGACAAGTATTAACTTCTTATCAAAAAAGAAGCAAGTTAAAGTTAATGTCAATGAAAGTGCTGAAGGTGGAGATGAAATTTATGAGGAAAATTGGTCAACAATTCGCATAGGACAATTAATAAGTCTTGACGGAGTTAGAGACTTCGATGTTTTGGATATGAATAGATATTAATAAATTAAATAAAGAAATTATGGTGCTATTAATCGTTCTCGGTGTTCTGTTGTTATTAATTCTTGCAAGTTTTGTGGCTGTTCAGGAAGGCACTATTGCAGTGGTTACCATGTTCGGAAAATATCGTCGAATTCTCTTTCCTGGATTAAACTTCCGCATTCCGTTTTTAGAAGTAATTTTTAATAAAGTTTCTATTCAAAACAGAGCTATAGAAATGGAATTTCAGGCAATTACGCAAGATCAAGCGAATGTTTATTTCAAAGCCATGCTAGTCTATGCCGTTTTAGATTCACAAGAGGAAACTATTAAAAATGTCGCATTTAAATTCATGGATAAAACCAGTTTTTCTCAGGCCCTCATAAGAACTATCGAAGGCTCTGTAAGAGGATTCGTAGCAACTAAAAAGCAGGCGGAAATTCTTTTGTTAAGAAGAGAAATAGTTGATGATGTCAAAGAAAGTTTAGATCACACATTGGAAAGTTGGGGTTTTCACCTCATTGATTTACAATTGAATGACATCACATTTGATGCTGAAATAACCGCCTCAATGGCAAAGGTTGTTGCTTCCAACAATTTGAAGGCTGCAGCCGAAAATGAAGGTCAAGCGCTATTAATTACAAAAACCAAAGCAGCCGAAGCCGATGGAAATGCCATAAAAATTGCTGCGGAGGCCGAAAAAGAAGCATCTCAGTTAAGAGGCCAAGGTATTGCTTTGTTTAGGGAAGAGGTGGCAAAGGGTATGACAGAAGCCGCTGATAAAATGAGGGAAGCTGATTTGGATACGTCATTAATCTTATTCTCCATGTGGACAGAATCGGTAAAAGAATTTGCAGAAAAAGGAACTGGCAATGTAATTTTCCTCGATGGATCAATTGAAGGAATGGATAAATCCATGAAGCAACTCATGGCCAACGACATCTTAAAAAACAATAATGTTAAAAAATAAATTAACTTATTGTTCAGATTTTGAGGATAATATAGATACCGGTTTTTGAAGTAATTGAGAATTTGGAATTGTTATAATTTCTCCAGTTGATGTTTTAAGATACAGAAAGAAGTATGTAATATCTGTTACTTCGCCTTCAAAAGGATAATCCTTGTCCAAAACTTTAATCGTATCACCTATTTTTAGAGGATGGGTAAAAAATAGCAATATGCTTGATGTAATATTTGATAATAAAGACCATTGAGCAAAAAAAGCGATACCAAAAACAGTCAAGATGGATGTGAAAAACACTGCAATTTCATTTTGTTCTAAGCCCCAAATTGCCGATAAAAAAATTGCTGCAATTAGTAAAATAAAAAATTGAGCTGCTTTAATAATCATTTTTCTTCTAGGCCGCTGTAAAGCTGTATTTTTTAGATAATTATTAACTGCGGTTTTGAAAATATAGGACAAAAGTATATAGGCTGCTATAACTACTCCAGTCTCTATCAATTGAAATTTATAAAACGAAACATCCATAACTGAAATTAATCTTTGTAAAAACTAAATTACAAACTACACTTTATTATGTTGTTTAAAATTTGAGTTTTTATATTCATTCCAATAATTCTTCCATATTAATCGCACTCAAAATTATTTATTAATGGCTGTTTTTTTTTAATTTTATTACATGATAATAAATCGGATGCCAATAAAATACCTAATCGCTTTTCTTTTAGGATTCACCTATGTGAACTCAACAGTTGCGCAATCCAACAATCTTAAAGTTTATCTTGACACCAAGCAATTCTACAGTAGTGTAACTGGTAATTTTATTGAATTATATTTTCAATTCGTAGGTTATTCTGTGAATTTCATGTCAAAAGATAGTGTCCTTCAAGCAGAGCTCGCGGTTTCCATTCAGTTTAAAGAGAAGGATAGCACCATAATAAGTGATGTATACCGTCTTCAGTCTCCTTTGATGAAAGACAGTATCATTGATGACTTTTTTGATGTGCAACGATTTGCGCTCAAACCCGGATCGTACGAATTAATTATTCAACTCGCTGACATTAATTCAAAGGAACCCGCAATACAAAGCATAGTACCTGTGAATATTGAGGATTTATCTAAAGGTATTACTGTTTCTGACATTGAAACAATTGAATATGCTCAATTAAGTGAAGAAAACAATCTTTTCGTCAAGAGTGGTTACCACATGATACCGCGGTTATCAACTTTTTATGCAGAACAACTTACTTCACTCCCAATTTATCTCGAATTTTACAATAGCTCAGATTTAGTTGATAGTATTTGTGCAATTAAAGAATTTATTATTAATACCGAAAATGGAGAAGAATTATTAGCTTTTACTAACTATTTCAAACAAAATACAGCTGAAGTAATTCCTCTAATCAGAAATATTGACATTTCTGAATTGCCATCTGGTAAGTATGCTTTAAATTATTCATTGCTTACTACAAATCTATCTGAAATGGCTACCCAATCACTTTTTTTTGAAAGATCGAATGAATTGGAATTGAATTTTGACTTGTCTGATATGGTCCTTGACCCATCATTTCAAAATTCCATTAACTCAGATAGTGTCTCCTATTATTTAGAAAGTTTAATCCCTATTTCTAAACCAGCAGAGGTCAAGAATATTGTTTCGACTCTGAAACAGAGCGATGAAGAGGGGCAGCGCAGACATATTCAAGCATTTTGGGCAATTACAGATCCAGATAATTCTTATGAATCATGGATAAAATATAAATCACAAGTTAATTTGGTGCAGCAACTATATGGCAATAATTTTCAAGAAGGTTTTGAAACAGATAGAGGACGAGTTTATCTGCAATATGGCTCTCCAACAAATATCACGCAAAGAGAAATATCTTCATCAGAATACCCTTACGAAATTTGGATGTACAATAAAATCGGGCAATTTAGCAATCGACGGTTCATATTTTACAATCCTGATTTAGTTAATAACGCATATCGCTTGTTGCATTCTGATATGTTAGGGGAATTGAAGAACCCATCATGGCCTCAAATACTATCTAGCAGAAACACTAACAAAGGAAATGTAGACAATCCGAACCAAAATGTTCAAGACCATTGGGGTGGAAATAGTGACGATTTGTTTCGTCAGTATTAATGCTTAATATTGTCATCTTTTAATGCAATTTTGGAGGAGATAGCCATAGTCATATTAAATTGGAATGGAAAAGATTTTTTAAAAAAGTTTCTTCCGGGCGTAATTGAACATGCCAATGGGGCATTAATTTGTTTAGCAGATAATAATTCAAGTGACGATTCTGTAGCTTTTGTTTCAGAAAATTTCCCTGAGATTAAATTAATACAAAATCCTGAAAATGGTGGCTTTGCAAAAGGTTATAATGATGCACTCAAACAAGTCCATTCCAAATATTATCTTCTTTTAAATAGCGATATTGAAGTAACACCAAACTGGTTACTTCCTTTGAAAGATGCCATGAATGACCCTCAAGTTGCTGGTTGCCAACCTAAAATTCTTTCATATTCAAATAAGAAACAGTTTGAGCATGCTGGTGCGGCAGGTGGTTTTTTAGATCGAAATTATTATCCATTTTGCAGAGGTCGCATT
>CANHJY010000056.1 GCA_947461185.1 Flavobacteriales bacterium | reverse complement strand
ATTAACCGCAAATTACAGGCTTAATTCACTTTTAAATACAATGCAATCTGGCGTTATAGCTGAAGATGCTGATAGGAAAGTACTTTTGGTTAATACAAAGTTTTGTTCTATGTTTTCTGTAGGCCTTCAACCTGAGAACATAAAAGGATTAGATTGTAATTATTTATCATTTCAAGCCAAATCACTTTTTATCGATGAAGAAGGATTTTTAGAGGATATTCAAATACTCGTTAAAAATAGAAAAGAAGTATTTGGGGATATTCTTCACATGAAAAATGGAAATATCCTTGAACGAGATTACGTTCCAATAATTGAATCTGGACGTTTTTTAGGTCAAATTTGGAGGTATCAAAATATTACCAATATTGTGAATCAGAAGAAAAGTCTTTTGAGAATTGAGGAAAAATATCGAAGAATAATCGAAGATTTAGAGTTTGGATTGATTGAGGTTGATTTGAATCAAAACATTACCAAAGCATATCCTGCTTTTTGCAGAATGACGGAATACGAAGAGGAAGAATTAATCGGAAAAAACGCCAAAATCTTGTTGCTGGATCCTGAATTTGAAGATGTTATTGAAACACAAAATGAATCCAGAATAAATGGAGAATCTAGCGTATATGAAATTAAAATTAGAACCAAGTCTAACCAACCCAAGTGGGTAATTATTAGTGGTACTCCAATTTATAATGAACGTAACGAAATCATTGGTTCAATTGGAATTCATATCGATATTACTGAAAGAAAAGATTTGGAAGAAGCGCTAAAAGTCGCCAATGAAAAAGCAAATTCTTCAGTAAAAGCTAAAGAGCTGTTCATTGCCAATATGAGCCATGAAATACGAACGCCAATGAATGTTATTATTGGGATGACAGATGTTTTAAAATCGACGCAACTAGATAAAGAGAGTTTGAGATATCTCAATGCAATTGAACATTCTGCAGAAAACTTATTGAGGCTTATCAATGAAATTTTGGGTATTTCAAAAGCGGAATCAGGAAGTATATCATTGTTTCCAGAACCTACAAATTTTAAATTGTTTATTGATGAGTTTTCCATTAGTTTCGGAGAATATGCTAAAAAGAAGGGCTTGTCATTTGAAGTTTTGGCGGATGAAAATATTTCATCTTCTTTAATGTTAGATCAAGTTAAATTGAATCAGGTTTTAGTCAATTTAATTGGCAACGGTATCAAGTTTACAGAAAAAGGTAAAGTTAGTTTGAATGTCAGTGTGATTCAAGATGAAATAGATCAACAAACCATTAAAATTGCTATCAGTGATTCTGGGATCGGAATTAAAAAAGAAAATTTTGAAGCTATTTTCGAGTCTTTTAGACAAGAAGACGAGTCGATTGGGAAGAAATTCGGAGGAACCGGTTTAGGACTGTCTATATCTCAAGCGATCGTAAGGAAAATGGGTGGGGAAATTGAATTGATTTCTGAGTTGGGTGAGGGAACAACCTTCTTTTTTACCATAATTTTGGATAAGATTGCTGACGAAGTAAATCTATCTGCTGATGAAAATGAATTACAAATTTCGAATGTTCTTGCAACTAAAAAAATACTTGTAGCTGAAGATGATGAGCTAAATCAACTTTTGATTAAGGCAATATTCGAAAAATTTAAAGTGCCTTTTACGATTGCAAATAATGGCAAAGAAGTTCTTGAAATGCTAAATTCGGAACATTATGATATTATTCTTATGGATATTGAAATGCCTGAATTAAATGGATTAGAAACTACAAAATTCATACGCCAACAATTGAAAATCGAAATTCCCATTATTGCATTAACAGCCCATGAATCAGAAAATGATAAGCGTTTATTCGAAAGTATTGGAATGAATGACTATGTAACCAAACCTTTTAAAAAGGAAATGTTGTTGAATGTTATTAGCAGACAATTCGAAATTAAAAATGAAAAGGATATTAGCTTTCAATCTGAGAGCCTTTCAAACACAGAGCCACTGTATAATTTGAATACACTTCGAGAAATGTCTCAAGGAGATAAAGGATTTTTAACCTCAATAGTTGAAACGTTCATTCAAAATACGCCAATTTACCTTGATCAAATCAAGTCAGGTTTCCAAGCTAATGATTTAAACATGGTCTATAGAGCAGCGCATCAAATGAAACCATCTATCGATTTTTTCAATATTGAAAAAGGAAAGACAGTAGTTCGCGCAATAGAACTTGAAGCCAAAAATGACAATGCGAATCAATCGAATTTGGGGGAGTTAATCACAACATTGAATCATATTGTTAATTCATGCGTTTTTGATTTAAAGAAAGAATTAGTAAAAGGCCTTTAATATTTAAATGGCTGCTCGAAGTGAGACAGCCATTTTTAATAAGATAAATTGATAAAGTCTAACCCACTGCCAATTCCCTAGTTAAATTTTCTCGTTGTTTAGCCTTTAAACCAAGCAAAGCCATCAATTCATTTTGATATGTTTTGCTCACACTGATGGTTTGATTGTTCACCTCTACCATATTTCCATTTACTTTTTCAATGGCATTGAGGTTGACAATATAAGAACGGTGAACCCTTGCAAAATTTGGAGGTAACCGTTTGAGCATACCATCCATTGAAGAATACAACATGGTACGTTTTTGCTTGGTGTAAATGGTAACATATTCACTTGATGATTGAATATACTGAATATCTGAAATCAGTACTTTTTGATAAATTCCCTTATCCTTGATAAATAGGAATTGTGTTCCTTCCTCCACAGAATTTTCTGCGACTGTTTTTTGCAGTACTTTATTTACGGCTCTGGTAAATCTTGCGAAAGAAATAGGTTTCAGTAAATAATCAATAACCTCCAACTCATAGCCATTATAAGCATATTTCTCTTTTGAAGAAATGAAAATGATTTTACTCTTAGGTTTGAACTGCTCCAAAAATTCAACACCATTCATTCCTGGCATTTCAATGTCTAAAAAGATGAGGTCTACATGGTTGTTTTGCATGTGCTGAACTGCACTGTTTGCGGAATCAAACTCTCCTACCAAATCCAATGCTTCAACTTGGTGTACATACTGGGTCAATAGATGCCGTTGGAACGGATCATCGTCGATAATTAAACATTTCATAAAAGGTATATTAGGTTATTTATTCGACTAATATATTAAATAATACGATTAGTATTAAAAAAATGTCGATAAAAATGAATTTTAATACAATTGAACATTTAATTATCCCTGTTGAATTTGTTTTTTTCTTCAGAATTCTTGCTATATCCTTGATGTCAAAATGGAACTACTTTAATTCAATTTTAGTTTTTCATTTTATTGGATTCAACATTATAAAAATTCAAAATATGAAACCACTCGACATTATTATTGTTGAAGATGAAAAAATAATTGCCACGGATATTTGTGAGTGTTTGACCTCTGTTGGCCATCATGTTATTTATCAAACATCAAATGGTGAAGATTGTATTAGAAATATTCATCGCTTCCAGCCGCAATTGATCGTAATGGATATTAAATTAAGTGGTAAACTTAATGGAATTAAAACGGCTGAAGCTGTAAGTGAACTCATTAAAGTTCCCATCGTCTTTTTAACAGCATTTTCTGACGCAGACACTTTGAATCAAATTAAACGTAATGGAGAGTATGGATTTGTGATCAAACCATTCCAAAATTATGAGTTGCTCACAGAAATTGATCTTACACATAATCGATTCATACAAACTTTTGAGTTGCAAAAACAACGTGATTATTCGCATAGTGCTTTACAAGAAACAGAAACCTTTTTTAGGCAAATCGTCAATAATGTAAGTGATGGAATATATAGAATAGATCTGAATGGTAATTTTACTTATGTCAATCCCATCGTGGTATTGCAAACAGGATATCCTGAGAAGGATTTACTTCGAATGCAATATGCTGATCTAGTCCGCGATGATTACAGGCAATCTATCTATTTTTTCTTTAAAAACATTTTAGAGGATGAAATTAATGATAGCTATCTCGAATTTCCAATTATTACCTCAAATGGGGATGAGAAATGGATAGGTCAAAAAGTTCATTTAATAAAAATTCGCAATCAAGTAGTTGGTTTTCAGGTTATAGCAAGAGATATTACTCACGAACGAGAATTTAAAGAACAACTTATTATCGCCAAGAGTAATGCCGAAAAAACTGCAGAAACGAAGTCCCGTTTTCTTGCCAATATAAGTCATGAAATTAGAACGCCTTTAAATGGAATTGTTGGCGTTATTAATTTATTAAATCAAACGAACCTCTCTGAAAAACAAAAGACCTATCTGAATGCCATTACTTCTTCTTCCAATCAACTAATGGGGATCATTAATGATGTTTTAGATCTTGCTAAAATTGATGCTGATAAATTGGAGTTGGATTGTACAGATTTTAATATTGAAGATTTATTTCAGGCTGTTGTAGCGGTTTTTGAAATGAAATGTATTGAAAAGCAAATTAATCTAGAGTGGTTTATAGATGATCGGATTCCCAAATTTTTAAATGGTGATCCTGTAAGATTGAATCAAATAATTTATAATCTTCTGGGAAATTCTATAAAATTTACAGAGAAAGGAGGGATTTTATTGCAGGTCGAATTATTAAATATTTCAAAAAGAGATATCAATGTTTTGATTAGGATTTCGGATACCGGTATTGGAATGGATGAGCAAGCACTAAATAAAGTCTTCGATGCGTTCACGCAAGCTGAAGACCAAATGTCTAGAAAGTTTGGTGGCACAGGACTTGGGCTGACCATTGTCAAGAAAATTGTAGAAATACACGGAGGAAAAATTTCAGTAAAAAGTCAACCACAACAAGGAACATCATTTGAATTGAATTTGCCTTTTAAAAGATGTAAGTCAACGCCTTCGATTCCTGATCTTTCTGAACCTATTATAGTCAGTGATATCGAGAATTTAAAGATTTTATTGGTCGAAGATAATAAAGTTAATCAGATGGTAACCAAAGACAATTTGGAAGCTTACAAGGTTGTTGTGACTATTGCAGAAAATGGAAAAGAGGCGCTTGAATTACTTGAAAATGAAATTTTTGATTTGATTCTCATGGATATGCAAATGCCAATTCTTGATGGATATCAAACAATGCGTGAGATCAGGAATTCAAAAGATTTGATTTTAAAACAGATTCCAATTATTGCATTAACGGCTAATGCAATCGATGCAGAAATTACGAAATGTTTTGATTGCGGTGCTGATGATTATTTATCTAAACCTTTCAAGCCATCCGTACTCATTGATAAAATTTATACATTTTGTTCGATTTCTCAAGCTTTATCATTGTGTTTGAAGTCAAAAACAGCAGCTATTAATCAAGAAACTTTTGAATTTTATTTGAACGGAAGAACTTCAATTTTTGGTTTAACATTAAAAGAACTTAAAAACAGTTTCGTTGCAGATTGGAATGAAATGAAGTCGGCCATTCTAAAACGAGATAAATCTGCGATGAAAATGATTGCGCATAGAGTTAAGCCTAATCTGAGTATTCTTGGATTGAATGATATGGCTGACATTGGGGATTCAATAGAAGAAATGGAGAACCTTAATGAAATCAAGGAAGCTTTATCCTATTTAATGGTAAATCTTCCTCTAATTAATAACCAAATAGATGAACTTTATGAAAAATATGAATTGATGAATAGGGATTAAAATATTTCAAATCCTATTTCAAGAATTTTAGCTTTCGGGGTTCTCGGTTCACATTCAATCAATTTTTGATTTTGTTGATCAATTAAAAGAATGGGCAAATTAAAATCAAGACATAAATCGATGTCATGACTAGACAACAAAATACATTTTTCTTGGTTGCGCACTAAGTCTTGTAAAACTTTAAGGATTTTAATTCTATTTCCATAATCTAAAAATGCGGTGGGTTCATCAAGCAAAATGATGGGTGTATCCTGTGCTAAAGCCCGAGTAATTGCCACAAGCTGCCGCTCTCCATCGCTTATTGAGGTAGTGAATTTCTCAGCAATACTTTCAATTCCAATCATATCAATACAGGCTTCGATGATTTCATCATCTGTTTTTGTCAGCTTACCTAATGTATTGGTATATGGATATCTTCCAAGTGAAATATATTCACGCACCGTGAGATAAGGAATAGACTCCATTTTTGGTAATACAAGTGCAATGTTTTTAGATTTTTCTTTTAATGTTTGAGTTGAAATTTCTTTGTTCGCTAGTGTTATTTTGCCTTTAATTGGTTTTATTTCTCCAGTAATGGTTGAAAGTAAAGTGCTTTTCCCTGATCCATTTCGTCCAACTAAAACATAAAGTTGCGAAGGATTGAGTTTTAGAAAATCAATGTGAAATAATGTTTTGTCGAAACCAATGCTCACTTTTTCAAAATCTATCATTTCAATTTTTTAATTACAATGTAAATAATAAATGGAGCGCCTATTAAGGAAGTTACGGCGTTCAACGGAAGCGCAATTATGGGTTCCATTAATTGAATGCCACTATCGATAATCAAAAGAAAAGTACTGCCAATGATGAAATTTGCTAATATTAAATGGCTATGGTTTTGTGTTTTAAAAACGATACGAGTTAAATTTGGAATCGCCAGACCTACAAAGGCAATTGGGCCACAAAATGCAGTGATAAGTCCAGCGTACATTGCCGTAATACCAATACAAATTAATCGAAATCGCTTAATATTCACGCCAAGATTTTCAGCTGCTTTTTCCCCTAAAACCATTGCGTTGAGCGGTTTGATGATAAAAATTAATAGCGATGTTGAAAGAAGAAAAAATGAAAGTATAAATGGTAATTGTGAATTAGTAACATGCTGCAACGAACCCATTGACCATAGTGTAAATGATTTAAGATCTTGAGCACCACTATGCATTTCAAGAATGCCTACAATGGAAGATGTAAAGCCTCCTAACATGAGCCCAATAAGCAGTAATGAAACTGTGGATCTCAATTTAAATGAGAAAAATAGAATGATAATTCCTGAAATAAATGCCCCTGTTAAAGCGGCACCGGCAATTCCCAAATTGGTTTGAAAAAATGAGAATCCTGTAAACATGGATAGTGCAACAAAAAGACTAGAACCCGAATTTATCCCTAATACATATGGCCCGGCTAATGGATTGTTGAACAGGGTTTGCATAAGCATTCCAGAAATTGCTAATCCTGAACCCGCAATGGTCGCAGCAACCATTCGAGGAAATCGCAATTCTCTAACGATGATTTGTTCGGTATCATTTGGATCGTAATTCCATAATGCATTCAAGTAGTCTGAAAAAGCGATACTTATCTGACCAGAAAAGAGATGCAAAATCGCTACAACAACAAGAAGTGTGATTAATGCTAAGTATAAGATGGATCTATTTTTTAACAATTTAATCCAGTTTTTTATAAAAGTACAATTGATTTGAATCTATTGGTCTAACATGAAATATTTGAATCAAATCTGATAATACCTTGTGGGGTTCCGAAGCTGATAATTCCCAATATTTATTCATGTCATGTGAATAATCAAAAAGGTTTTTAGTCTCAAATGCTTTTAATTTAGATAAAGCGGGATGGCAATTTAAGATTTTATTCATTGAACTTTGTCCAGGATCAAGCCATATTTCGGTATTTCTATTTCGCGCAATGATTTCTTCCAAAGTCAAAGCGAGTGAACCTACTCCTTCACTGTTGGAATAGACATAATTTGCTGACGCGTCCTTGTAAAATTGTGCCTGGAAACTACCACCTGCCGGCGCATACCAATAGTCTCCAAAAATATTTCCAGCGAAAATTGATGGTTTTGTTGCATACTTTGAAGCTTGATTTTTAAGTTTTAAATAAGCATTTTCAACTGCTGTAAAGTAGTGATTTGCAACAGACTCTTTTTGGAAGAGAATACCAAAAAACTTAACCCATTCTGCTTTTCCAAGCGGGTGGGATTCTTTCCATTCGAAGTTAGGTATGCAGTAAATATTAATTTTTTGTAATAGCTCTTCTTGGGTAAAATCTGGTTTCATTCCACTGTGTATCACCAATTTACTATTCGATTTGATGATTGACTCAGGTGAAATTGTTTGTTCGTCACCAAAAGTTACTGTAGTACCATTCTGAATTTGATTTTTTAATTCAGCGTTATAAACATATTTTATATCTGTAAAACCTTTTATTTTATCGATTGCGTCAATTTTGGAAAGCATACCAACATGAGTGGCGCTTAGAACAGTTATGCCCTTAATTGGCGTTACAATAGATTGATATCCTTGCAAAGATTCATCTTCAGAAGATGTAAGGAAGTACCTGTATTTTTTATTTGAGTCCGGGTTGATGATTTCAACTTTGTATCCTTTTCTGTATGGAGCAATGCTTATGTTTTTAGCATATTTTATTATGTTTCCCGAACCTAATGTAATATTTTCCTCATCTTGGTTACAGCCGCTATTAAAAAGCACTACCAGAAGAAATAACAGACAACTTTTGAAGAAATAAATTAATCTCATTTCGATATTTCGAATTGACGGAAGTTAGATATAATTTTTACAAAAATAAAAAAGACCGTCTCTTCGAGACAGTCTTTACATGAATTTGTTTTCAAAATTATTCGCTTACAACTTCAAACTTGAATACAGGCTTTACACCTTTATGCAAGTTGGCTTCAGCTTCATAAGTTCCTATTTCTCTAATAGGTTCATCTTTAATTTTCAAAGACTTTCTATCAAGATCATAACCAGCCTTCTTAAGTGCTTCTGACAACTGAACAGTGTTAACTGAACCAAAGATTTTTCCGTTTTCACCGGCCTTTGTAGTTATTGTTACTGTTAATGTCTCCAATTTAGATGCAAGTTCTTGAGCTTCGCTCAATAATTTTGTTTCCTTGTGTGCCTTTTGTTTCATTACTTCAGCATGCGCTTTCTTCGCCGATGCAGTCGCTAAAACAGCATATCCTTGTGGAATTAAAAAGTTTCTTCCGTAACCTGGTTTTACTGATACAATTTCGTGAGCATAACCTAATTTATCCACATTTTTTTTAAGAATTACTTCCATTTCTTGTGATTTTTTTAATGAATTAAATTATTTAAGCATGTCACCGATATAAGGCAACAATGCAATGTGACGTGCACGCTTTATAGCTTTGTTTACCTTCTTTTGGTATTTTGCAGAAGTTCCAGTGATACGGCGAGGAAGGATTTTCCCTTGCTCGTTAACCAATTTCAATAAGAAGTTGGCATCTTTGTAATCGATAAATTTGATACCGCTCTTTTTGAATCGGCAATATTTTTCTTTTCTTATTTCGATATTTATCGGAGTAAGATAACGAATATCATTTTGAGACATAATTCGATAGTTTAAATTAAATAAATTAGGCTTCTAAAGCAGTAGTGCTTGATTTAACACCTT